>NC_009253.1:3006753-3307428 GCF_000016165.1 Desulforamulus reducens MI-1
ATTCCTAAACGCAGTCGCTCAAAGAGCTCCTGAAACACAACCGACTCGTGATCATCCGAAAGGCCAGCTGTGGCATAGACATTCAACTGATCCCAATTCAGCCCAATGGCATGTCCATTGGCCACTTTACCGTTAGCCCGGGCACTGACAATTTTTGCCAAGTATTCTTCTTTGATCGATAAAATTTTAGAAGGATCTAATTCTCCTAGACTTGCCGAAATGTTGCTCTGTAAAAGTTGGTCCACTTCCTTAACCCCCAACACACCACCGGTGGTTTCCAGGCCGGGGGCGGTGGGCACCCGAGAAGGAACCTCTATATAAATTTGATAGGGCAAATTTTCCGTGTTATTTAGAAGGGCCTCTACTCCTTTCAGCCCTGCGACATTGGCAATTTCCATGGGATCCGCAAAGAGTGTCGTAGTGCCCCAGGGCACAATGACACTGGCAAGGGCTTCGGGCGACAACAAGGTAGGTTCAATATGTATGTGTGCATCCATAAAACCTGGCACAGCAAAGCGTCCTTTTCCGTCAAAGACCTCTTTGGCCTCAACCTCCCAGCCAGGATTGACCGCTACGATTTTGCCGTTCTTAATGACCAGAGAACCAGAGAAAATGGTTTCGGTATAAACATCCACAATCTGTATATTTTTTATATACAAATCTGCTGGTTCCTGGCCGGCAGCCACTCTCAATTCCTCAGCTAAAGAAGCAACATCACCCAACATAAATTCACCTCATATTTTTGTCTTATTAGGTTAATAACCACATTGTTTAAAAAACTTGGCTTATGCCATACCTTATAGGGCGAGATCCTTTAGGCGACGGCAGAACCTTAGTTTGTCCTTATGCACATCAGAAAATTTTATACTTTCTGATATGAGCACATAAAAAAGCCCAGACAGGCAGATTTCATCCTCTAAAGAGTGAAACCTGCCGCCTGGGCTTTTATCCCTATCGGTGTAGCGCTAAAAACGCCTGTACCGCTCGGACCAAACCAAACCCAAAAGGAAGGGGTTGTGGAACCCTAGGTACACTTTCCCTCCGTAGTCCGGCAATTACGGTTGCCTGGTAGAAACACTTGGGCCAATTCCCAAGCATATACGGAAAACGATTCATTTATGTCCATACTAGCAAAGACAGTTGACATTTGTCAATGAACAAATTGTATAATCTGACAAATTACAACAATTCGTATTTTAGGTTAGCACCTTTTATTAATACTCAAATCTTGTAATCCCTCATAAAGAAGTGCACCCACCATCTTCCGGCGATACTCCTGGGAAGCCCTTACATCGGAGATCGGACTGGTCTCGGCTCCGGCATCGGACACCAAGGTCCAAAGTTCTTCGCCCCAAAGGCTGTAACGGGTTAAGTTTTGGGCAGTTCTTTTTAGCTCCATCACGGTTGGTCCTACTGAACCGCAGGCGATCCGGACATCTTCTAGGACCTGGTTGACCAATCTGGCCTTGAAGGCAACACTGACAATGGAAATGGCCATTGCCTTCCTTTGTCCTAGTTTTCGATAAAACCCGATCTGCTCTGGTTCCCAGCAGGGGATTTTAATGGCTGTCAGCAGTTCTCCCGGTTGAAGCACCGTTTTGCCCGGTCCGTTAATAAAATCCACGATGGAAACTTCCCTTTCGGAGTGGGCTGAGCGGAGAAGCAAGGTGGCATTGGAAACTACCAAGGCCGGCATGGTGTCCCCGGCCGGCGATGCAGTCACCAAATTACCTCCTAAGGTACCCCTGTTACGAATCTGCAGGGAACCCACCTGGGAACAGGCAGCTGCTAATAAAGGAGCATATTGGCCAACCATACTGGATTCCACCAGTTCTTGGTGGGTCATTAGGGGGCCAATGATAAGCTGCCCCTGTTCTTTTCGGATAAATTTTAATTCCTGTAAATTATAAATATTTATTGCCCTGGAGGGATTGATCTGGCCATTTTTCCGTTTCACCAGAAAATCAGTTCCCCCTGCCAGAATACTCTGGGAAGAATCCCTGTATAACTCCCCCAAGGCCTCTTCCAAATGAACCGGCGTAATGACTTCCATGTTTTAAACACCTCGTTCTTTAACAGATGCCGCTGCCCTTTGAATGGCATCCGCAATTTTAACATAGCCCGTACATCGGCAGAGATTACCGGCTATACTGTTTTTGATCTCCTGCCTAGTTGGGTTCAGGTTTTTCAAGAGCAGTGCTCTGGCTGACATGATCATGCCCGGTGTACAAAAACCGCATTGCACCGCTCCAGCTTCCATAAAGGCTGTCTGTAAATGGTCTAATACGCCATGGTTTGCCAGACCTTCAATGGTCTCAACATGAGAACCATTTATTTGACTGGTTAGGACTAAGCAGGAGTTTACAGCTTTCCCATCCACAATGACGGTACAGGCACCACACTCACCCTGTCCACAGCCTTCCTTGGTACCTGTTAAACCGAGATGTTGCCGTAGGGTTTCCAGCAGTGTGGTATCACTCCCTACCTCAACACGGGTGGGCTTCCCATTTAACTGAAAGGTATAAACCGGCATTTCCTTGACCTCCAATTTGACTAAATATTATGATATAACAAAACAAATAAAAATCCCGTGAAATAAAAAGGCCTTTCGGAACATGCAAAAATATTGGTCCGAAAGTCTTGTGGCTTAATTCGACTTTTTTATAAATTATATTTGTACCCTCCAACATTTTCAAGCACTTTTCTCACTCTCAAGAGGGCTGCCAAAAATGGCAAATCAATAACCCTTGACATAGGGTGGTTAAAAAACAACCTGCCAGTGGCCACCAAGAAGGTATAGAAGCCCCTTGTTTTTTCTGGTAGAATAAACTATCTTTTTTGTGTTGATGACAAATTTAAAATAAATTTATTCCTAAAGGGGTGGTTCATTTGTTTACTATCGATCACTTGGTACAACCCCAGACGATCGAGGAAGCATACCAAATATTGCATGAACATGCAAGTAATACCGTCCTTGGGGGCAGTGCCTATTTACGGTTGGGCTCAAAAAAAATCCGTACCGCCATTGATTTAGCAAACCTTCAGCTTGATTCTATCAAAGAACAGGATAACCAATTTGTAATTGGCGCAATGGTTACCTTTCGAGATCTTGAAACTCACCCTGCTTTAAAGACTTACTTTAATGGCATGCTTCCCCAGTCAGTTAGAAACATTATTGGTGTACAATTTAGAAATGTTGTTACAGTAGGCGCCACCGTCTACTCAAAATATGGTTTTTCAGACTTACTCACAGCTTTACTGGCCCTGGATACCGAAGTTGAACTGCATCAAGGCGGCAGAATGCCCTTAGCAAACTTCTTGGCAAAACCCTATCCCAAAGATATCCTGACCCGCATCTTTATTCAAAAAAATAACCGACAGGCAGTTTATCAAGATTTAAGAAATTCCAAAAGCGATTATCCTATTCTTAATACAGCGGTTTCCTGTCTGGAAAACCAATGGAGAATTGTTGTAGGTGCCAGACCACTAAAGGCCGCCATCGCTGTGGCAGCCTCCCAAGAACTTTCCGGCAAGGCTACCCTAAGCCCGGCAGATATTAAAAATGCTGCTCAAAAAGCTGCAGAGGAATTATCCTTCGGCACCAATCTCAGGGGGACAGCGGAATACCGGCAAGCCATGTGCAGTGTGTTGGTCAATAGAGCCATTACGGAGGTTGAAGCATGCAAATAGAAACTATTTTAAATAATCAAAGGGTTACCTTAGAAATAGTACCGGATGAAATGTTGGCAGATACCCTGAGAAGATATGGTTTGTTAAGTGTAAGACAGGGCTGTGATACCTCCTGTTGCGGTCTGTGTACGGTATGGATCGACGGAAAACCCACCCTGTCCTGCTCAACCTTAGCCTATCGGGTCAGTGGCAAACGGGTTACCACCATTGAGGGAGTACAAGGGGAAGCCGAGGAGTTTGCCCAGATGCTGGTGGCTGAAGGGGCCGAACAATGCGGTTTCTGTAGCCCCGGTTTCATTTTGACTGTGCTGGCCATGAAGCATGAACTCAAAAACCCCACTGAAGAACAAATTATTCACTATCTAACGGGTAATCTATGCCGGTGTACCGGCTATATGGGACAGCTAAGGGCCATTAAGAAGTATCTGGGGGTGGAGTAAATGAGGGTCGTTGGAAAGGGGATTGCAAAGATCGATGGGTTATCCATCGCCACGGGTAAACCTGCTTATACAGAGGATCTGGCCGCCGCCAATGCTCTGGTAATCAAAATTCTACGCAGTCCACATGCCTTTGCTAAAATTAAAACCATTGATACAGCCGAGGCAAAAAAACTAGCCGGGGTTGTCTGCATACTAACCCATAAGGATGTTCCCAAGGTCAGATTTACCCTGGCCGGACAGTCCTATCCCGAGCCTTCCCCCTATGACCGATTGATCCTAGATGAGCTGGTTCGATACGTAGGGGATGAAGTGGCCATTATCGCCGCTGTCAATGAAAAAATTGCCTTACAGGCCCGGGATTTAATCAAAGTTGAATATGAGGTATTGGAACCGGTCTTGGATTTTGAAACAGCAACGGAACATCCCTCCATGGTCCATCCGGAGGATGACCTATTCTGTAACTTTGATACTGGTTTGATCAAGGAAAAAAATATTGCCTCATCCCAGAAAGTAGAATATGGCAACGTTGAGGAAGCCTTTGAGCAATGTGCTGTGGTGGTGGAAGAAACCTATTATACCCAGGCCCAGGCCCATGCCATGATGGAAACTTACCGGGCCTATAGTTATTTAGATCCGGCGGGAAGACTGGTGGTGGTCAGTTCCACCCAGATCCCTTTTCATGTAAGACGTCAACTGGCCCGGGCTCTGCAAATCCCTGCCAGCCGAATTCGAGTTATTAAACCCCGTATCGGGGGCGGGTTTGGCGGTAAGCAAACCACCGTAGCAGAAATTTTCCCGGCCCTGGTTACCTTAAAAACCGGTAAACCAGCCAAAATTATCTATGACAGAAGGGAAACCTTTACTTGCTCCAGCTGCCGACATGCCATGCGCATTAAGGTTCGCCTAGGGGCTGATGCAGATGGAACCATCCGGGCCATCGATATTGATGCCTTATCCGATACCGGGGCTTATGGAGAACATGCATCTACGGTTGTTTCACTGGTGGGCGAAAAGACACTGCCCCTTTATAACAAAACAAAGGCTTTGCGCTTTGTGGCCCATGCGGTATACACTAACAAAATGAATGCCGGGGCATTGCGGGGCTTTGGGGCCACCCAGGGAACCTTTGCTGTTGAGAGCACTGTCAATAAACTGGCCGAGGCACTTAAGATGGATCCCTCGGAAATTCGGCTGCAAAACCTGATCAAAGCAGGGGAAACCTGCCTACCCTACGAGGGCAAACTTTTAGGAAGCTCTAGCCTGCATCGGTGTATCCAACGGGGCAAAGAACTGATTGGCTGGCAGGAAAAGTACCCTGGGAAGGATCTGGGCAATAAAGTGCGCGCCGTTGGGATGGCAGTAACCATGCAGGGCTCCGGCATTGCCGGTATTGACACGGCCTCTGCCGAAATTAGACTGCAGGATGATGGCAATTATACACTGCTTATCGGTTCCACCGATTTGGGGACCGGCAGTGATACCATCCTGGCTCAAATGGCTGCAGAGGTTCTGGAAACCCCATTGGAAAATATTGCTGTTTATGCAGCAGATACCGACGTTTCCCCCTATGACCCGGGGTCCTATGCCTCCAGCACAACCTATGTCACTGGTATGGCTGTTGTTAAGGCCGCCGAAGATTTACGTCAGCAAATCTTGCAAAGGGGTGCTAAATTCCTAGAGAGTATCCCCGAAGAAGTGGAGTTTGACGGAAAAATCATTACAACCTTGGATGGAACAAAAAACATCGGGTTAGAAAAATTAGCCTATCTTTCCGTCTTGGGTGCAGGCAAATGCCAGCTGGTGGGCCACGGCACCCATGGTAGTAACGTTTCTCCCCCACCCTTTATCGCAGGCTTTGCCGAGGTGGAAGTGGATAAAGAAACCGGCCAGGTTAATTTAGTCGATTACGTGGCAATGGTGGACTGTGGTACGGTGGTAAACCCCAATTTAGCTAGAATTCAGGTGGAGGGCGGCGTGGTGCAGGGTATTGGTCTAGCCCTTTATGAGGATGTAAGGTACGATCAAAAAGGGAACCTCTTAACCAATTCCTTTATGCAGTATAAAATTCCCTGCCGCAAAGATATCGGCAATATTACTGTGGGCTTTGAAGAAAGCTTTGAACCCACCGGTCCCTTTGGGGCAAAATCCATCGGAGAAGTGGTTATTAACACACCGGCCCCGGCCATTGCCCATGCCGTTTATAACGCCGTGGGGGTTCGCATCACCAAGCTTCCCATCACACCGGAAAAGGTATACATGGGAATGTACAAATAAACTTTCCCAAGGGGCCGACCAATAAGCAAATAGGTCAGCCCCTTTTTCTGATCAAATAAAAAATCGTCGACTGAAAACCGACGATGTGAGCACTCTCTTTAATATTTTCGAACTATTTCCAAGGCTTTAGATAAAACAAGGATTTAATCACTCGAAAACGCAATGCAGTTGAACGCCAGGGTTTCTCACAGAAATGAGGTGCTATACCTCCATGGGCATGAACAGGGTTGATTTTAATTTTTTTCAAATACTTGACATTTACCCTCTGGTTTAAACCTTGATTAAAATTTGCATTTTGATATCCGTTATTATAACCTGTCTCTTTGTTAATTAGTTTGGACCCTTTGCTTCTTCGAACTTCCTCTTGCATCTCACGTAACTTTTTGTAATTCGGACATTGAAGATAAGCACCGGAAGTGCAGTATTTATCCCACCAGTTTTGTGATACATTCATATTAGTGGGGGCAAAACCACCGCTTTTGAATGCAGCACACCTTAATTTTTGTGTTCCCATATAAGAACAATATTTCATTTGTAACCCATCTTTCCTTTGAATTTTAACAATATTTCACGGGCTTAACTAAATATTAATAGATCTATATTTAGAAGTCATTCAATAAGTCCTCTTTAGCATTTATATCAGACCCTGGCGTTATTGTTAACAGGAAAGGAGATCTATCTTCTTTTAGGACTATAGTACTATTATCCAAAAAGTGTTTATGTAAATGCCAAACAAAAAATAAGGGGATAGGTGAGTCCGATAGTTAATCAGCTGGGGAAGAACCATAATACATCGTTGACTCAAAGGAAAAACCTGCATAAAATAAAGACTATGTAATGAATGTTTATTCATTACATAGTCCGAGAGGTGTGATTTTGCATGGCGTACCGTCAAACCAATAAAGTAATGGAAAAACTCCAATCCAAAAAAAAAGAAATCCTAACGGCCGCCCGGGAAGTTTTTGCGGAAAATAGCTATCAGAGAACATCTATCAAAGCAATTGCCCAAAAAGCAAAAATTGCCACGGGAACTTTCTACCTATATTTTAGAAATAAAGATGCCCTCATTAATATGATCGTGGAGGAAATGTTTTATGAACTCTTGGAGAGCATTAGAAATGAGCGAGCCAATTTCTCGGACGGTTTTGATAAACTACAGGCTTCCATGGAAACCTGTATTAAACTTTTCATTAAAGAAAAAAATATGGCAAAAATTCTTCTGGTCCAAGTGCCTGGAGTTAATAATGCCTTTAATGCGAAGCTTATTGATATTGAAAATGAATTAATTAAGCTTACCAAAGAAGATCTGGACGAATTGAAAAGTCAGGGCAGAATACCGAATGAGGATACCTTTGTCTCGGCCCTCGCCTTTGTGGGAAGTTTTCGGCAGGTGATTATCAACTGGTTGCGTGAAGGTAAACCAGAAGACTTAGAGGTGTCTGTTGCAACGCTCATGAAATATAACTTGAGGGGAATGGGAAAACGAGATGTCAGTTGATTATCTTTCCATAAAATCATTACATGTGGATTACCTACAAAAGGGCAAGATGATCACAGCGGTGGACTCTGTTGATCTATCCCTTCCCCAAAGCAAGACGGGCGTTATCATTGGTCCCTCCGGTTGCGGAAAAAGCACACTCTTTAATGTTCTGGCGGGATTAAATCACCGCTATTCCGGCCATGTGCTTATTAATGGCAAGGTTCCAGAAGGTGGTGGGGAAACAGCCCTCATCTTACAGGAATATGGGTTGCTTCCTTGGAAGACGGTCTGGGATAATGTGATTTTAGGGTTGCAACTAAGAAAAAAAACAACACAGGAAATTCAAAGCCAGGCAGCAACAGTATTGGACAAACTGGGTCTTTTATCGTTGGCCAAAAGGTTTCCAGCCCAACTAAGTGGCGGCCAAAGACAGCGTGTTGCCATTGCCCGTGCTCTGGTCCTGGAACCTAAACTATTGCTGATGGACGAACCCTTTTCTTCCCTGGATGCCCTTACCCGTGAAGAAATTCAGGATTTTCTTCTTCAAATCTGGCAGGAAACTAAGTTAACTATTTTACTCATAACGCACAATATTGAAGAGGCTGTCTTTTTGGGAAATAAGATCTTTGTGATGTCTCCAGGACCCGGTTCAATTATACAGGTCGTGGAAAATGAAATGGCCGGGGATTACGAACTGCGGGGTAAGGTCCCCTTTCTGGAAATGTGTAGTAGCCTGAGATCCCTATTGCACAGGAGGGAACAACATGCGGCAGACATATAAAAAAGCTGAACAAGCCATGTCCTTTTTATCCTCAGTGGCTATACTCCTGCTGCTATGGTGGTTACTATCGCTGACATTAAAAAGCCCAGCGGTGCCACTGCCGCTGGATGCTTTGCACAGCTTTTTAATTAGCCTCCGTGGGGAGCTTCTTTCTCACCTCGGTGTAAGCCTCTATCGGGTACTCTTGAGCCTGTTGTCAGCCACCCTGCTGGCAGTGCCACTGGGTATCTTCCTAGGCAAGAACCCAGAAGTTGATAGAAAAGCGGCCCCCCTGCTTTATTTAACCTATCCCATTCCCAAAGTGGTTTTTATGCCTATTTTCTTAATTATATTAGGTATTGGTGATAGTTCTAAAATTCTGTTAATTACACTAATCACTTTCTACCAAATTTTAGTTACCACCCGGGATGCCGCAAAAAATATGGCAAAGGAATATATTTTTTCTCTGAAATCCCTAGGTGCCAGCTCCTGGGACCTGTACCGCCACGTTTATCTACCGGGTTGCCTGCCAGCCATCCTAACCGCCCTGAGGCTAGGTTTGGGTACTGCCATGGCGGTACTCTTTCTGGCCGAAACCTACGCCACCCAGACAGGCATTGGCTTTTTTATTATGGATTCACTTAGCCGGATGAATTATGAAGAAATGTTTGCCGGTATTATTGCTATGGGGTTAATGGGTTTTTTCCTTTACATACTGCTGGATCAAGCAGAAAAGATCTTATGTTCGTGGATTCATATTTAGTTGGCTAAGCCAGTTTTCCAAAAAGGTAACCGACAGAAAAGAAAATACTAAAAATCAATGAAAAGCGGGCGGTTCCAGCAAGTGTAGCATTAAGGGGCCTCCCCTTTTTTGTCCGTATTTCCCCTATGAGCGGTAGGACAAAGGGTAGAGACAGCCAGGTGAAGAGAATCCAGGCAGAGACAATGCCCTGTAACCACATAATTAAAGGCACAGCGAAGGACACAGCCAATAAGAGAAAGTATTCCACCTGGGTAGCGGTTGGACCCAGCCGTACGGCTATAGTTCTTTTACCTGTTTTTTTATCCTGTGGTAAATCACGGTAATTATTGACCACCAGAATAGCTGTAATTAAAAGTCCCACCGGCAGAGACGCCCACCAGGCAGCAGCACTAACATTTCCTGCCTGAACATAATAAGTGCCACAGACTGCCACTGGCCCAAAGAAAATAAAGACGAATACTTCACCTAACCCGTGGTAACCCAAGGGAAAAGGCCCGCCAGTATATGCAATGGCCGAGATGATGGCAGCAATCCCCAGGGCAAGTATCACCCAACCACCCACCCAGGTGAGATAAAGTCCCAAGGCAAAGGCAAGGGCAAAAACAAGCCCCATGCCCACCATAACCTGGCGGGGTGTTAAAAGTCCGGCCTGGGTAACCCGTAGAGGGCCGGTTCTCTCTTTGGTATCCTTCCCTTTCTTAAAATCAAAAACATCGTTGGCTAAGTTAGAACCAATCTGCAAGAGCAGCGAAACCAATAGGGCTACCAGGGTTGGCAGCAAAGAAAAAGCATGATCGCCAATGGCTATTGCAGCCCCCACCAAAACAGGCCCCATTGCAGCGGGTAGAGTTTTAGGACGTATGGCCAGCATCCAAATTTTAAAACGGCTTAGATTTTCAGTTTCTTGTGACATCAATAAGTAATCTCCTTAGAAAATGGTTTATAGTACAATGATTCGTTTTTTTATGACTTTTTCCTCCTCCCAACGCAAATGCCTATTTTTGCTTATCCCCTCCCCAGGGCTATTGACTTTCCCTTAGGTACGTTTTAAGATAAATTTAATAAAATGAACGATTATTCATTTTATAAGCTGTCAATGTTTAAGGAGGTACCAAAAAAGTGGCCCTTTGGAAAAAAGTAAAAATGCTGTCATTATTATTGGTATTTGTGACGCTATTAGCAGGATGTGGCCAAGAAGAAAAAGCCCCTCAAAAGGGGGAGCAGCAGCAATTAAAAATTGGTGTTTTGCCCATCGAAGATATTATGCCAATGGTAGTGGCAGAGGAAAACGGTTATTTTGCCCAGGAAAATCTCCAGGTAGAACTTATTCGCTTCCAAAGTGCTATGGAGCAGGGCAATGCCATGCAATCCGGCCAGATGAATGGTATGGTTACCGACATGATTGTGGCAACTCTCATGAAGGATTCTGGCTTGGACATTAAGATGACATCCATCACCCTGGGTGCAACCCCCCAAGAAGGAAGGTTTGCCATTGTTGCGGCACCAGGGTCGAGCATTAATACCCTAGCGGACTTAAAAGGAAAAAGTCTGGGGATTTCTCACAATTCCATTATTGAGTACGTCACCGACGGCTTGCTGAAGGATGCAGGAATGGACCCCTCTGAAGTAAAGAAAACTTCTGTGCCTAAAATTCCCCTACGCATGGAAATGCTTTTTACCAAGCAAATTGATGCCATTACAGTGCCGGATCCGATGGTAACCTTTGCTGAGTTTAAAGGGGCTAAGGTGATTGCCCAAGATACAACACGAAACCTTTCCCAGGCTGTGGTGCTTTTTGATCAGAAAACACTGGACGAAAAGAAAGATGCCGTAGCTGGCTTTTACCGTGCCTATGCCAAAGCAGTAGAGGATTTGAACAACCACCCGGAGCAGTATAAACAATTAATGGTGAAAAACACAAATATCCCCGAACCCATTGCTAAGGACTACAACCTACAGCGATATCCCAAACCTCAGGTTCCTGCAGAAGAAGATGTGAACAATGTTCTCCAGTGGATGAACCAAAAAGAGTTATTGAAAAACGATTTGAAATATGCAGATCTAGTTAAAAAAATTTAACGTTACTACAAATAGGCTGATCCTAAAGGTACATAAAGTGCCTTTGGGATCAGCCTATTTTTATCGTATTTCGAGTTAAAAACAAAAACCCACAAACCCCCTAGTCACATTCATGAACAAATTCCCCTATCGAGAGACCATTAAGAGAGGACGTAATAAAGTTTCATCAGTTCTCTCTGGAAGCTAAAGATAGTTATTATGCTTAAAAAAAGAGATTGGATAATATCCTCATAAAATCCAGTTCTCAAATTATTCTATGGCAAGCAGGGAAAAGTTTTAAAATACCCTGCTTTTTGTTTAGTGTATAACATTTAGAGAATACGCAACAATATCATTTGCTAGAGCAGCATTTTATGCCTTTAATTAGTTCTATTTCCTCTATCCTTACATCAATACCGTTTATGTCTGTGGCAATAGCACCAGCACTTTCGTAATTATCTTGTTCTATAAATTTATCATGTACTTTTTGGTAATCCTCCCTTATTTTTTTAAAGTAGCGGTTGCTTTATCATGCATTGTTATCAATTCTTTCTCGGCGTTTGTCAAGAAAGTTGTCAGGCTTCCACCTGTTCAACAAAGAGACCTTTTGAACGGCAATATTCAGCCATTTCAATCTCGCTTAAAGATGCTGTTTCAACAACTATCAGAAATTTATCCTGTGTACTCCATCTTTCCGCTTCAGGCTCACCTTTCTAATACAATAAAAATTGGCAATTTTTCTGCCACCATAGAGGTGGAAAATAATTGCCGCACAAAAGTTTGGTCGGACGTTTGGTCTAACACTTAGGGAATATTTGGGCTATTTCGGGCCATCTTTTAATAAAATTTTGCTCCACTCCTGAAATACAAAAACCCTGCTAGCCTAGAATTATCAAGGGTTGCAGGGTTTTTTCTAATGCTTTATTTGGTGCGCCTGACAGGAATCGAAGAAACTCAGCTTAAGACACTTAAACCTTTGCTATTGCTAGTTATTTTTAGTTATTTAATATTTTTTTCCGACTGAATTTCCGAATGGCTTAGTGCATCGGTAACATTAATATCTCTGCGTATAGCATGTGAATAAATGGCAGCGGTTGTTGCGGGGGTACTGTGCCCCAGTAAACTTGACACAGTTGGCAATGAATAACCCGCATCAAGAAGAATTGAACCGGCCGTATGTCGCAGATCGTGAATCCTTATCATGGGTAACTCTGCTTTTTTTAGAGCTGTTTTAATTGTTCTATCAATGGCCTTATGAGTTATCGGCCTTCCATTGACATGAAAAACTAGCTCGTCTTCAATCCTAATACTTGTTACTTTCCTTTTAGCTTGTTTTTTTCTGTGCGTCTTTAATAATTCTACGGTTTCCTTATCAATGGTAACAGTTCGCCGGCTGCTATCATTCTTTGGTTTATCAAGAACCTTGCGTGTTTTGGAATCAGCAGAACGTAGGATTTTCATTGTCCCTTTATCAAAGTTGAGATCCTTCCACATTAACCCTAGACACTCGCCAAGCCTCATGCCAGTGACAGCTAATATGCGTAATACTAAATAATATTTATATTCCTTTGCTGCATTTAAAAATTTTATTAGCTCATCCGATGAGAGAACTTTCTTCTCCTTCTTAGGGTTCCTGGGTAATCTCAAGCCTACTGTAGGGTCCTTTTCAAGCAATTCCCACACTACTGCCTGGCGAAGGGCTGTTCTGAATGTGGTGGTAATTTTGCGCACACTGGTTTCGGAAATGTCCTTTAATTCGTTTAGACGTTCCTGGACTAAGAGTACCTTTAACTCGCCTAACTCAATATCTCCTAGCGTTTCCTTTAAACGTTTTAAATGCCAAGAATAAGTTTTAAAAGTACGTTCTTCAATGCTAGGCTGAATTCTTTTGAGCCAATAGTCTAGGTAATCACTAACTAGCATCTGCGAACCAGGTTGCAAACTTTTTCTCAGTTTAGTTTCAAATATCTTGGCGAATTGCTCTGCTTCTCTCTTCTTACCGTGAAAAACTTTACTTTTAGTAACTTTTTTCCCCTGGTTGTCTTTGCCAAGATAAACTGTTATATTATAGACACCAGTTTTTAAGAGTTTAATTTGAGCCAATTAACATGCCTCCCTTTATCAGGGTAAGGCGAAGGCGGGTATAGCTTCGACGGCGGCCCGCCTTTTTCCTTCCTTATCCCGGAATACCCCTAAGTATATTTTGTTTATTTAGGTACTTCTGCACTTCAGCAGCCGTTATCCTAATGCCTCTTTCTCCAAGTTTAGAAGCCCTAATCTCTCCAGAATAAACCATTTCATAAACTGTGCTTTTACGTTTCCGTAGCATCTTAGCAACTTCTGGAACAGTATAGGTGGTACATTGAGCATTCATCATGTTTTAACCTCCTCGTCGTTTTGGGTAAAAATAAAACCCCTGCAGCATTTGCTAAAGGGGAAATGTTGATATCTGATTAAATTTATGTATAATAAAAGTATAAGTGGGAATACTTATAACTAACTAAACGGCGCTGTTGCCTCAACTGCCGAGGTTTTCATCTGGAACCCTTAAACTGTTACCAGCAGTTTAAGGGTTTTTAATTACTAACTTCGTTTAGTCAATTGAACAACGAGGGTTAACAGGAGTATTACCGCTATTACGATTTGTATTGCATCACTTATGGTAATCATCCCGCCTCACCCCCTTTCTTGGATGTTTCCATCCCCGGCAGGTGAGGCCCGTTTGTTAATTATGTATTCCCGAATTTATCTTACCACACTTTTCTACACATTCACTAGGCTATTCTTCTCTGTTTATCCTAAATCTTTTCCTTTCTTCCCAAGTGAGATCCATTGGATGCTTGCCAACGTAGTTGCAATAATTAAACATGGCTTCCGTATCAAAATAGGGCTTCCAGGTGCGTTTAAACGTCTCTCCGTTTATACTGGCTAGCTTGGCTATTATATAACGCAAGTCAATTTGAAGCTCGTCTACTTTCTGATCAAGGGAAGCCTGATTATTTTTGATTTCTGCTAGCTGTTGGTTCATAGCTTTTAGTTGTTCTAGTATTCCAGGGCTTTGTTCCAAAGGGGTTCGCCTCCTTTTTATAAGGCATACCAAAAGTATACCTGTATACCAATGTATACATCAGTAAAATCAAGCACTGAAAGTATACCTTCTAATTATACCTAATGCCTATGGCTTTTAGGGCAGCCTGAGTATTTTCATGATCTAAGCTATAGAAAACCTCTTGGACTGTCAAGGGGAATCCCTGGCTATTGAATAACGTAGCAGCTAGCTTTACCAATGCACGTTCGCCACTGCTCCATAGTTTTGAGTCTTTTAGTAACTGGTCAAAATCAATGCCCTCATGATCTACATATTTAAATACATTTTGCTTTTCAGTGGCCGCCAGGGCAAAGCATGCGGAACAGTATTCCTTATCTTTTGTCGCCCAGGTGCCTATTTTAGATAGCAACTTATTGAAAAGATTTTGATGCTGTTCATTTTTAAATTTCATTTGATACAACTCCCCACGATAAAATCATCTATGGCCATGGGGCAGATCCGGAACTGGAAATTTTCCAGCTCCGGGATCTTTCATTTACTCTGTTTTACTTCACTTCTTTTAAGCCTAGATATTTTATGAAAAAATCTTTATAGACATATAAACAATTATTGTCTCTTCTAATAAAAGCTTCGTAACCGTTGTAATTTTCTTCATATTGCTCAATTTTCGCTGTAGTTGATGAAATTAATTCAACTACAGTTACACCTGGAGTCACTATAACCGCATTAACTTCATTTCCTTGACCGTCTTTTATTATCGCTTCACCTGTTCCCTTAATAATGTAAGCCCTGTCGCCATGCCAATTCACGGTATATCCAAACTCTTCACAAATTTTCCGTAAGGGATAAAATACTGCCTCGTCTTTACAATCACCAGTTTTATCATCAATTACTACTTTTACAGTAAAATCATCTACAACATATGTTTTCTTGTCATTCGCAAAAGCATTTCCCATTGTTAATGTCAATGATAATATCACAAAACAGAATATCGAAATAATTTTTTTCAAATTTCATTCCCCCTATAAAGTTATTTGAGCCTCAGGCTCCATTGGTTTCAAAAAGATCATTGTTTTTGAAGTATCTTCCCCATTGTAATTCCGCCAGGTTGCTTTTGCGTGAAGGTTAATAGGGTAGTCCTGGCCAGGGAAACCAGTGGTAGCTGGAAAGGTGAAGGTGACGGTTTTACTAAATTTTTTGCCCCTTGGAACTGTAATCCCGGTTGATTTTTGATAATTAACTGGGACTTTTGTATCGACTACCACATCACCCCAGGTTCCTTCTGATAAATGGTAATCTATGTTCACTGCCTTTCCATTTACCTTTAGGCTTATCGTCGCGGTAGGGTCATCATCTTTAGATGGTGGTGGTGGCGGAGGTGGGAAACGTCCTTCTACTTTGACTGTAAAAGTCCACTTTTTAAATGGTTGAACCCTCGATGGGGCCATTATTGTTACTTTAAGGTTTCCATCATTATCGATGATTGGGGCCAGCTTCTTGATTGTACATTTTGCTATATTGTCTGCGTAAGTTATTTCGTCAGCTGGCTTTTCCCGATCCGGGTTAATATAGAATTCTACTGTAGCATCTGAATCTGGCATTTTAAAGTTAACCGCTTTATCAGCCATTGAAATAACGTCAAAATTATCTATATCATATACTACCTTCCCGTTGATCTTAGCCACCAGGCGGGTTACTTGCATATCTGCCATTTCGTTGAATATCCTAGCTCCTACGCTAACAGGTTCACCGGGGTGTGCGCTTTCTGGTTTACTAATGATCTCAACCCGAAGGTTTTGCATAGTTACCAGGGCTTCATCGCGGTTGTTTGGCCAGTATTTATCTTGATCAGTGTCCACCGGGTTAATGCGGGCTAGGATTTTTGATGGTTTATCCTGAACGGTAAAGGTATATCGGTAGGTTTTGCTTTCCCCAGGCTGGAAGGTGACATATCCGTTGGCATCCAGTGCATCGGCAGAGTTAATTGGTTCAAATGTAACTGCATACTCCTGCCCTCCTAGAACGTGGTGTAAACGTAACCAAGCCCTCTCTTGCTGTGGGTAGTCTTTGTTAAGGGTGTAGGTCACTGTTGATGTAACTTTGTCACCAGGTTTAACGTTTTTAAACCGTTCTAATTCTAGTTGAACAGAGAAATCCGGCGGTCCTACGGGCGCTAGAGGTATCCCATACCACTCCACCACTACCGGTACTGTCCAGAGGACAGCCGAGGAGTTGGGTGCCCAGGTTGCGTTGGCGTAGTATCGGGCTAAATCAGGCTCTTTGGCCACACGCACCGCATTGTTAATAGGTCCAAGCAAAACATTAGCTGTAACTTCCACGTCCCCCTGGTCATTTTTCATGGTAAAAGATGGCGTGATACTTCCGGATATATATCTAAGATACATTGGGTCAAATTCTTTAAAGTCCATAGGCCTCCAAAGGCTAGTTTTACTACCTTCGGAGGTATTTTTATCAAACATCTCCTCTGTTATCTGGTCCGCTGTTTTTACCTCCACCCGTGTGATCTTGCCTTTCGCTTTCACGTTGCAGGGAATTTGCCCAATTAACATAGAACGAGTGTCTCCAGGTTTTACACGGTTAACCTGTCCTGGAAATTCTTCAGCCACCCAGTGGCCGGAACCGTCTTGATACATAGCGTAGTAACCGCTGATAATGAGCCGGTGAAACAACTGCTCTTCCGGCTCCGCTAAGGCTGGGGTAATTGATGTAAAGAAAAAAGCTATCATCATCATGATAGCCCAAATGGGTATTTTCTTTTTCATTTTTATTTCCCTCCTTCATACAGGGGGTTTTCTACTTCAATAAAGTCCCAACCATAGACAACAATGTATTTAACTTTCTTAATATCTGCAGGTTTTAAGTTTCCTAACTCTACCTCCAGTTCATCACTAACACTATAAGTACACCAACCTTCCTTAGGAGAGCCGGTCATTCTGCGTCTTACAGTATTATCTTCATCGACCAAAAGAACCTCTAACCCGATAGGTCTGTTAACTTCCTGCTTAACTTTAATGTTTTCAGGAGTTACGCTCATGTCTAAGACTTTGTAACTGTCTCCAAGTTTATAAACATTACTGCTTTTCAAATTTGCTAATGTAACCTTAACACCATTTCCCCTTAATTTTTCTTCTTTAGCCCAAGGGAAATTGGCTGCTGGTTGACCAACCTTACCAACGTCCACCACTCCTTCTTGATCAGGGGTTTCTACTGGGTTTTTCGGGGTTGTGGGTTTCCCGATATATTCTGCAATAGCAGAAACATCCGGCATATCTCCGGTGTAGCATACTACCATGCCGTTGACAAAACCAACCTGATAGCCCAAGGCTTCAGCGACAAAGCGAGCTGGCAAGTAAGTACGCCCTGCTTTCAGCTCCGGGGCCACGTCAATGACTTTGCTTGTATCGTTAGTTATAATCTTCTTCTGCCCTACGAACATTTTAGCTACAACTTTTTCCGCATTTAGTGCCACCATATTATTTTCAAAGCCTATCTTTTCATTCGGAACACCCAAGGCGTTGGCTAAATAACGAACTGGTACAAAAGTTCGATTCTGTGCAATATATGGGGCTGCATCCATCTTGATCCCGGGGGTCTTTCCATCTATGATTGTGATCTACTACAAAGACTACGCTCTTTGTCAGCTTATTTTGTTCGTAAACATCAATTTGTTCCTTTTGCTCTGCCATTGCACCGGTGGCCATGGCCATAGTGAACAATCCTATCACAATTGCCAGTAAAATTTTTTTATGCAACACTAGTGTTTTTTTCATAAAAATTTGCCTCCCTTCGGTTTCAAGTGCCGGTTTCCCGGCTAACCACCCTCCTTATCCCGGTTACTCAAATACTAGCACTCCGGTTCAGTCTATCTGCATAGCCCTGCGGGAGCAGGGTATGGAAAACACTTAACTAACTGATTACAATCTGCTATAATATATTAGCATCGAAGCACTGAGATAGCTTCGTGAGTAGACACGCTGATTGCTCGTGGTGGGGCTGGCGTGTCTCTAATTTTTGCTTAGCTATATAAAATATCAAAATTGCCTTTTCTAGTTTATTTTTACTCTCTAGTAACTTTTCAATAAGCGAGAATACATTATGATCTAAAACATCATTTGGTAGCCCTGCTATCTTCAAAATTTCATTTGGAGTTAGTTTATCTGATGTTTCCCATATCTCGTAAAGAAATTCCAATAAATTCAGGTAAAAATCAACAATATTTAGGATATTCTCCGGGTCTTTACTACTTATAATCTGCTCTGCATACCGATCTATTTTCACTTTTTCACCTTCCTCCTTTCCTTTTTGATTTTCGAAGATTGAAAATTTGCTTAAATTTTATTCCTGTTTTTTCTTCAACGTAATATAGACCTTCCATACCAGCATTTTGGTATATTTCTTTCAGAATTATCTTTTGTCTTATTTTGCTCAAATCATTGAAACCAAGGAGATAACGATTGATTTGTTTAGTACTTAACACTATTTCCCACCCCCTTTCTACAACCCAAAATTTGTTTTTAAGTTGCACAAAAAGAATGGAAATTCATCAACCCGCTGGATAACGACCTTGTCCGCTTAGTGTACTGCACTAAGTTTCATTCAGCAAACCGTTCTCAACCACCACTTTCGTCGCAGTATGCTGTTTTTCTCAGCTACAGCGGGGCCAGCGAAGCTGGCTTATGCCTTATTCAGTTTTAGATATTATTCATGGCATCCCCCCCAGTATGGTATAATATTGAACATGATGCAGTTCTAAGCTAACATGTCTTTTTCAAATCCGTTTCAGATATTTCTAAAAGCTGGGTTATTGGCATTTTAAAGAGTTTTTCAAAGCGATGGATTAACTTCCAAGAGGGATTACGCTCTCCCGATTCAATATACTGATATGCGCGGATTGTTATATCCAACTTATCCGCAGCTTGTTGTCTCGTAAGGCCCAATTCCTTTCGTTTTGCTTTTAGATTCATTCTCACAAAAATTTATCACCTCTTTACAGGGAATAAAATGTTCCTTGTTGGTTATAATGCAGGGTGCGTTTTGTTCCTTGTCGATGTTTTTTTAAGGAGTTTTGTTATGTCTACGATTGGAGAACGTTTACGTCAATTACGAAAAGAAAAAAATATAAATCGTGAAGATGTAGCTAATTTACTAGGGGTAACTGTGCGTTCTGTTACCAATTATGAATCTGGCCAACGAAATTTAGATCCAGATCAATTAATTGCTCTGGCTGATTACTATGATGTTTCCATGGATTACCTCACTGGTCGTTCAGATAATCCCAAACCACCACAAACAACAACTATTGATGATGAGTGGCCGGAGGTTGCTAATGTACTTCGTCGGAATGGAAAAAAACTTACCACCGAGGATAAAAAAAGGATTGCTACAATCATTAAAGCAGCCGTTGAAGATATTGATGAGTAATAGCCTCACTCCTTTCTGTTGCGAACATAATATTCGCATTTACCCTATTATATCACGAACATTTTGTTCGGTCAATTACTTTTAAGGAGTGTTTTTAGTGCCTACACTTGGTCAAAGAATTAAAGAACTACGTGAAAAATTTTCACTTACTCAAAAAGACTTAGCTTTAGTTATCGGATTTACTTCTGCAAGATCAATTCAATATATTGAGGCGGATAAACGGGGGTTAGACCATAATGCACTAATTACCCTTGCCGACTACTTTAATGTTTCTCTGGACTATCTCTTGGGCCGTTCAGATGACCCTACACCATCACAAACACAATCTACTGAAAGTGCTAAAAAACTATACGATGTAATTGCCAGGGCAAAAGACCTTCCCGAACAGAATATCGAGGAATTAACAGACACCCTAGATGCTTTAATAGGAGTACATTTAAAAAAGTTAAAAAGTAAGGGTAAGAAGCAATAATGTCAGGCCAGCTCAATGCTGGCTTTTTTATTTCTATCTTCGCCAAAGAGTTTGGTTATACTAATTTACAGGCAATGTTTCCTTGCTTCATAATTGAAGCATATAATATTTTTTCTGTAAAATCAACAAAATTTTTCTAATTCTAATAGAGGATTTAACTAATCTTTTTTGGAATACACTTCATATTTGAAGCATTTAAAAGGAAGGTTGAAAAATAAATGTTTTCAGTCGGAATGGCTATTGCCTTACACAGAAAAAAATTAGATATTACTGCTGCTAACGCTGCCAAAAAGTTAGGAATTTCTCGTGGATTTCTTTCAATTCTTGAGTTAGGTTTAAGACTCCCCCCCAACAATATAGAATTTATTAAAGCCGTTGCCGATCTTGTACACGTTTCGGAATCTGAGGTCTTATCCTCCGTTTTATGTGAACATTTTTTCGCTTCTACTAAGAATCTTTCATGGTTTCCTGTTTTAATTTCTAAAGCTATTGCCCAAGGTTTTAGAAGGTATTATCTCTTCGATGATTACAATAACGTCAATGAAGATGATGACTTTAATTCCATAAGACACTGCATTCTGAAGCCTGCTGATCAATTTCGGTCCTCTATGATTTCACACATCATAGAAAAATTTTTAATTCCTGTGGGTGGCGATTTTATAAAAGATGAATATTTTATCGACATAGATGGTAAAAAAATGCAAGTACTAGGATACTTCACCAATGTCAAACCACATTTATATAAGAGCGATAATTTATTCCCACTTCGTGAATCAATAGTTTTTATGGATTCATTTGGAATACATGAAAGAGGGTTTAGATTTTCATTTCACACGCCGTTTACAAAACCTGCTGGAGGGAAGTCTTTTAGGGAAGTTTCAGTCAGTATATCCCCTTTTGATAAAAACCCCATACATTTTCTAGAGTTACCCCTAATGACTTCAACAACCAAATTTAAAGATTAGCTTGATTTAAAAAATTGTTAAAATCCTCCTTTTTTATTTTATAAAGACCGCCAATTCTATAATGCTTTAAAATACCGGCCTTCATCCAGTTATATATTGTTGGCCTTGAAACACCCAATAGTCTAGACACTTCTGTAGGGGTTATAAAATCTATTTTATTAAATTCTTTTAAATCTGTTTTTTGCATATTAAAAACACTTCCTCCCTAAAATTTAAAGCCACTCTCACAGCGGGTTTTATCACCAAACCCACTTTCTTATCAACCCTCAACAATTTGTCTTACCGGATAGCTTTGGTATCTAGGATATATATTAAAGAAACCTCAGCCCGGTTATGTCCCAGGGTTTCTGCAACCTTCTGTAAAGCAGCTTCCCTGGTAAAACCATTCTGTAATTTCTCAGCATATAACTCCCTGGCAAAAGCATGGCGCAAACCATGAAAGGTTAATGCTCCTTTCTCACCTGGGGCCAAATTATGACCAGTGGCCAATCGCTCCTGTGATTGAACCTCCTTCCGATTTAGATAAATAAAATCCTCTACACCCTTCTTAAATTCGTGTATTCTACGGCCAACTGGACAAAATACATACTCACCCCTAGGCACCTTCATTATCGACCGTCCTAGCGTGTCTTGGGCCGTCTGGGATAAAGTTATATTCCTTGGCCGACCCCCTTTTGTATTAGTTAGTTTAAGAATTCCCGTCCGCAGTGCATCTTCTACCTCATGTCGCCTTAAACTGGCAGCTTCATCAAGGCGCATCCCCGTAGCCCTAGATGCTTCAATTATCTGAGCAACCTTTTCTTCACCGACCGCCCTGGCAAGGTTAACCATTGCCTTTACTTCCTGATCCGTCCAGGCCCGGTCTGCTCTTCCATCTGGAGTTGAACCCAAACCGTACAGTTTGTTTGCCTTAGTTCCATCCATTAACTCATATCGGGTCTGGGGAATCTGCCGGTGTAAATACCGAATACCAGACAACTCATTCTTGACATATTTATCAGCTTTACCAAGGTTTTTTAAGTGTTTTGCATAGGCGTCAAGATGTTTGTCCTGGATATTCTGGAGTTTCTTTAGACCAAATTCAGGGCCAATAAATTTTATGAACCGCTCACCCACTTCAGCATACCGCCACCTGGTTTGAATACTGCCCTGGTTTGCACCTCTCATGATCTTTCCAAACTGTACCCCAAGATTATCAATTACACCAACTCCCGTCGATGTCCATTTATATTTCATTGCCATTGTTACCACCTCCAGAAAATATAAAAAGACAATAAGAATCAAAACCTTTAGGCTCTGTCTCTGCAGCATCTCTTTTTATAGAAACGCTACAATCCAGATAATCTAAGGTTTGCCTATTGCCTTCAACTACCGTCTCTGCCGCAAGTTCCGCCTTTTAAAAAATTGCTCCCCGCAATTTTTAAAAAAGCTCCACCGGCAGAGACGGTAGACACGCTACCGCGCTATCTATATAAATTTCAAAGAACTTTCGTTAAACACCAAATTACCACTTGCTTCATCCAAAGTGCAGCTCCCGCTGCCGTGGCTAGGTACATGCTCCTGGCGGAGTTGCCTCGCTACCGCTCGGCGTACCGTTGTACCGATAAGGCCCGATACTGCCCAAGTTTACTAAAATCCGCCCCGCTTCCAATTCGCTATTTTTCATAGCTTCCGGCTGTCAGCGACAACCTCCAAAGCGTCTTTCACTTCCAATGCGGCCCAAAAGCCTCCCGTGCAGGTACTAAACTCAACCTGACCATCCAGCGAATAAAAACGGTCAACCAAAGTTACACTACGCTGATGCCATACAGCCTGACATCCAGGCAAGCGCCCACTCGCAACACTATAGCGGTTGCACACGCAAGGTTATGCACGCTCGACGCTGTGACGCTAACCCATTTGCTCTTTACGTCTACTGAGCCCAGTAGTCTGTTACGCTCTTCGCTTGTAACAGTAATTTAACAGTATGCCTCGCCAGGTTCATACCGGCAGAACTCGCTCGACGCTTGAGTCTGCTTGTACAAGATTACACTCGCTCTTCGCTTGAGATTTTTCTTGTACACCTCTACCATCAGTGATTCCGCTCGTCGCTGGAATATGATCCGGTGCTTCCAACCGTGTCTACTCTTGGGCATAGAGTCAGCAGGTAGAGTTTAATTTTTAAATAAATAAGTTGTATGGAGGCATTATACATTTCATTCACAAAAAATTCAATTACTTTTCTGCTTATTTTTTAACCGGTTTACCACTGCAGCTAAGGTAGCACATCTTTTATCCTTCTCTTTGAGTTGACTAACGAGCTGATTTAATTGTTGTTGGTACTGGCTCTCCTGTTGGATTATATTCTGTTTATGGTCATAATCCCTTTTTCTGATCATTTCATTCAGCTCATTTAGCTTTTGTCTGTAACCGTTAACCATGCGGTAATATTCTTTGCCTGTCATCTCAACAATGATAGTTCCAGTCCGTCCCTTAGAATCTTTAAGATTTGCTACTGCCTCCTCCCAATTGTCATAGGTACCCCCACTTAAAAACCCCAAACCAGTAACTTTAAACTTAATAATTCTCACCACCTTAGTTAGCTGTACATAGTCCGCATTAAGGCTTGTTTCCTTTGGTTTGCTTGGTTGGCTCTGTCATTACTCATTAAGGGATGTTTGGATCTAACTCTTTTATTGGGCTGCCATCCTTCTTCCAACGCCTTTGTTAGTACGGCTTCAAACTTGATATCTTTGTTTTCTGCGTATTGAATAACCGCCAATACGGTGTTTAAGAAATGTTCCAGACCACCTTTGTGCCAGTGCTTTAATGCTAATTTTTTAATAAATTTTTGGTTAACCTCGACACCAAAGTTCATGGCAATATATTTATAAATATCTTCAAGTTCTGAATCCAAAGGAATTTCTTTCTGCTCTGATTGAACAGCAGCTTTCTGTTTTTGCTCCTGGTGTTTCCTTTGGGGTAGGTTTCGCCAAAGGGATTGGGAGTACAATTCTTCTGGTAAATCAAAAACTGGAGCATCCTCCAGTTCTTCGTTAGTAATTTCTTCTTTGTCTAAATCAACAACAACATTTTCTTGTTCAGAAGTTTTCACTAACCTCTCACTTTCCGAATCCGTTGTTGTTATTTTTATATTGGGTTTATGTTTAATATTAGGTATATGTTTGTGTGCACCTGGTGCAGTACCCCCTAGTGAACTGGGTTCAGTACACCATACTGCATCAGGTTCACTACCCCCTACTGCACCTACTGCAGTACCCCCTATTCCTTCAGATGCAGTATCCTGTTTATTAATTTGTTGCTGCTTGCGAATAGGTTTATTAATAACTGTTTCGCTCAACCACTCGGAATCGATGGTTATACCTAAGAATTTGAGTAAATGTGCAGAGTTTTTGGTAAGCAGAACCGTGTCAAAATCTTTAACCTCTTTCTTACATTCAAGTGACTTCACTACTGCATTTTTAATAAATGCGATATGCTTTGGATCAGGGTTGCTTATATTGAACGGGTCTTCCGGTCTAAAAAGAACTTTGATACCGGTATCCTGTACACCTTGATTATCCATTTTTACTGTACTAAACCGCAGCATCAAACCATCCTGTTCAAACATGTCAAAAGCTTCATAGACAGCTCTTGTACTACAAGCAGCCATTTCAGCAATGGTTTTAACCGAAGGGAATATTTTCTCAGGGCCAAAACTTGATACAGCAACGTAAATCATCCGTTGGGTAGTCCTATATCTTTTTGGGTCTTGCAGATAAATAGAACGTGGGTAAAGTCCGTTATTAACCCAATACTTTTTCAGAGTATCCTTCACAACAGTTTGAATTTTATCGTTGATTTGATTTTGCAGTTCTTTGTCCCAGGCAACGAAGAAATCAGACATAAATAAAACCTCCCGTTAATGTCAGATTTAAAAGAAATCCCACCAGCACAACCTGGTGGGTTCGTAAATCATTCTAAATTTTTTCCGACTCACGGGAGATTTTCGGAATTTTAAGGGTAAATTCTGAATGCCTTCGCCTTACCCATAAAAAACTAAAAACCCGCAAGCCCTTGTGTTTTAAGGCTTTGCGAGTTTCTTGATGTGTCAGATATGGTGCGCCTGACAGGAATCGAACCTGTGCACCCGGCTCCGGAGGCCGGCGCTCTATCCCCTGAGCTACAGGCGCATAATTTCTCGTGCTTATTTATTATAACAATATTTTAAAATTTTTCAAGTGCTAGATTCATTAATAAACACCAACAACTGTTAAAGGATAGCATACTCCTTGAAATGGGTCAATAGATTTGAAAATTTTAAATAGCTTACCGCAGGGAGCTCCAAAAACTATAACCCTGCTTGTTTTATTACATCTCGTAAAATCTGTGCAGAATTTTTTAAAGCCACTTCCTCTTCCCTCTCTAGGGTAATGGGCAGCACCTGTTCCCGACCAGCACCGTTAACAATTGTAGGTAAACTTAAACAACAATCCTGAATACCATAAAGATCATTTACTATCCCAGAAACGGTTAGGATCGAATTTTCATCCCGTAATACAGTTTCGCAGATTCTTTTTATGGTAAAGGCTATGGCATAATAGGTGGCTCCCTTAAGTTGAATAATCTCATAGGCTGCATTACGAACCCGTTTAACAACTTTTTCCCTACTGATGGGTGGTATACCTCTTAACTGAAAAAACTCTTTCAGAGGAATACCTGACACATCCGCCGTACTCCAAATAGCCACTTCTGAATCACCGTGTTCCCCAAGGATATAGGCGTGAACGTTACGGGGATCCACATTACAGTATTCCGCCAATTCTGCGCGAAATCTTGAGGTATCCAACACCGTCCCCGAACCAAAGACCTGATTAGAAGGCAGACCAGATATTTTTAAAGCTACATGGGTTAAAACATCCACTGGGTTGGCCACGATTAAATAAATGGCATAGGGGCAGTATTTTAAAAGCTGAGGCAAGCTTTCTTTTAAAATATTTACGTTCTTATACACCAAATCCAACCGTGTTTCTCCAGGTTTTTGATTGGCTCCAGCTGTAAAAACAATGATATCTGAATCCTTACAATCCTCAAAGGAACCAGCATAAACATCAAGGGGTTTGACAAAGGCTGCAGCATCCCCTAAATCCATGGCTTCCCCCTCTGCCTTGGCTTTATTGATATCGATCAAAACCAAGTCACTGGCAAGGCCACTGGCCATTATGGCAAAGGCTGCGGATGCCCCCACAAGGCCAGTACCCACAATTGATATTTTAGCCCCTTTTCTTAATTTCACCCTATATCACCCCTGTTAAAAATTCTTTATTATACGTATAAAATTAGTATCTCCAGTAATTTAATTCCTATGTTCAAAGTAATTTCCAAATATTGTGGATAGACGTAAACCTGGAAAACATGTACAATATTTCATAACTTATTAAAACAGGCCGAATCTCCGGAAATTCCGGAGTACGGGGGACAAAAATTAATGGGGTGAATCCGTAACTTTTTCGGAGGTGCAAAAAAGTACGGTAGGGTGCCCTCAACCCGAACCCGTCAGCTAACCTCGAAGGCCAGAGGAGGGTAAAAAGTACATATGAAACTCTCTGTCCGCTTTAAACGGGCTTTTGCTGTTATGTGTCTTTTCTCTATGTTATTTCCATCAACTGCATTAGCCTACCAGTATACGGTGGTATTGGGTGATTCCCTTTATAGCATTAGTCAAAAAACAGGGATTAGTATTGCCAAAATTAAGACTACTAACGGCCTTACAGGGGATCTACTTCATCCCGGCCATGTTCTTACTATACCGGATACCAAAGATGCAAAAACGATCCCTAACTCCCAAGCTAATTCTACCGGAACAAGTTATACAGTAAAATCCGGTGATACCCTTTATGTAATTTCAAAGAAATTTGGTATCAGTTTAAATGTTTTAATGAAAGCCAATGAACTAAGTAGTTCTATGATTTATCCTGGACAAAGGCTAACCATTCCTGCAGCCAATATAAGGAGTACTGCACCAATGGTTGCTCAAGTCAGCCGTAGTGCTGAACGCCCGATAATTTCCTATACCGACCAAGACCTAGACCTGCTGGCCCGTCTGGTAACTGCTGAGGCGGGGGGCGAGCCCCTGGAGGCCCAGGTAGGGGTAGCAGCAGTGGTCCTTAACAGGGTACAGAGTTCTAAGTTCCCAAATAGTATTTATGATGTAATCTATGCTCCCAACCAGTTTTCCCCTGTGCGAAACGGGTGGATTAATAAACCTGCCACAACAACTGCCATTAAAGCTGCTGAAACCGCATTACAAGGCAGTGATCCTACAAACGGTGCCCTATATTTCTTTGACAATACAGCTAGTAATTCTTTCCTGCGGTCCTTGCCAGTTACAGCAAACCATGGGAGAATGATTTACGCCATGGCTAAATAGTCATTGAGTACACAAAACACGTACTGGGTATACCAGTGCGTGTTATTTCTTTGTTAAATGTATATTCTTGTATACTTCCTCATCTTCCAAAGTTAACACCAGTGTAATCTGTACTGGCAGGTGGTCTGAGGCCAGTGTTGTATATGTACTGGCTGATAGTATTTTCCATTCAGGAGATACGAAAATATAATCAATTTGCTCCTGGGGTTTGTGAGAAGGGAAGGTTTTTATTGACCCCTGGATACCAACAGCATCCTTTAAAATAGTCGTTAGTAAGCGGTGTTCCTTGGATGTTGGCCCATCATTGAAATCGCCCACCAAGATACAGGGATAACAACACTTCTTTATAATATTAAGAATCTCCTTTACCTGAGCCGCTCTCTCCTCCTGATTTAAACCAAGGTGTGTGCAAAAAAAGGAGACCTTACTGTGCTTTAATTGAAGTACCGCTTCTAGTAACCCTCTTTGCTCTCCTTTACTGGGCAGCATATACTGCCTGTACAGGAGCACCGGCCAGTAAGAAAGTATGGCATTTCCGTACTGGGCTACCCCCCAGTCCAAATTGGGGCCATAGACCCAGTGCATATTTAGCAGTTGCCCCAGTGTTTTTGCCTGATGAATAAAATGACTGCGGGGCATGTGTTTATCTACTTCTTGCAAACCAATAAGCTGAGCTTTTGTATGGGCAAGGGATGCAGCAATCCGCTGTATATGAATGGTTCCATCCATTCCCTGGGCATGCCGGATATTATAACTAACCACTTTTATCTGGGACAAACCTTTTCACCTCCCATTAACTGAGGAAATGGCCGTTCGTAATGTCTTTTCGATTTAAATTTATTAGTTCACATAGAAAAGTCATTAATCCTCGTACATTTAAATCCGGAGGTATATTGGCTGCTTTATTGGCCAGCTGTTTAAGTCCCTTGTCTAACCCCTTGACCAAAAAACCTTCCTGGGCTGCCACTGGACTGATCAAATTCGTATCCACGTCAATTAATCCCCGGTCAGGCAGCAGTAGTAAGTTTTTATAATGGGTAAACTGCGCTAGCTGCTTCCAGGATTTTGTGGGAAAGCCAACAACCGTCATGTTGCCATCATCCCAGCATATATCCATTGTAATTAGGCATTTTTCTAAGGCCTTGTTTATGACCAGATTCCACTCTAACCGATATCCTACTTCCTCTCCCATTGCACGGCGCTCAGCATAACCTGCCATTTCCTCTTTAATGGCAGGTACTACTAGAAAAACAGTGTACGCCAATGTACCTATAATTTCAGGATAAATAATTGCTCCACCCATAGCGCTCCCCCATAATAACGGGCTTAACTCTTAATAGTATGGTTACGATATGCTATGCGTGCAAACTCCTACATGCTACTTTTGTTGGTTATTCCCTCGACTTTGACGGTTAAAGGATTGAGCCCAGATATTGTAATCATTTAATTGCTCCATAATTTTTACAGTTATTTCTTTCTCTGTGGACAGAAGGCGAGCTGCAAAGCCCAGTCCGGATACAAAGCCAGCCGTCATACCCCTCTGGAATTCTGGCCCATGATGATGTTGTTCCTCCGTTGCTTCGCTATGGGCGGCACTGTTTTTCAATTCTGTTAACTTTCGTTGAAGCACAACCAACAAATAATCTTCTCTTTCCTTGGCAGACATCTTTAGTAGTTCGTTTTGTGTTACGATGATCCTCATCCCCTTTGATCCCACTGTCATTATTTACCATTATAACAGACCTCTCAACATTTTACACCTCTTCCCTGTGGTGAGGAGTAGTTCTATAATACCATCAGGAGGTGGTATTATGAACCAGGGTTGGTGTAGGGTGGAAGAAATTATTGATCTTACAGGGGATTCTGCAAAGAGTTGCTTTTCTCAAGCAATGCATGGTGATATTCGAATTAAGGGAAAGTTCATGCGTGATAACACAGGAAAACTTCGTCCAGTTCTGGTAAAAACCAGTTACCACCCCTCCATTGAAGATGAGCCCTTATTCCAGATGCCAAAGGTACAAGAACCAATGGTAATACCAACTGCCCTGTCTGCTCCTTTAACATTGCCCTCTAAGCCAGTCCAAAAAAATAATGGGCTTACCTTTCTGGTAAACCTTATCCGAAAATGGCTATTCCTTCGGTAATTTCTTTCTTGCAGAAGGGATGTCTTTTTCCCAATATGACAAAAAAAAGTTTGGGATAATCCCAAACCTAGCGGTTATGCATTTTTCATTTTTCGGAGGGCATCACTGTTTTGTCATATGCCCTATCTCCTTAATTATTTGTGAATATAATAACTATTTATACAAAAGATTGCAATACAAAAGTTTTATACCCCTTTAACCTGCCTTAAAGCAGCGTACATTTTATAGCAACATCCCATTTTTATTTTCTTTTGGCCTTCGTCGATCCTAGTCAGTTCAACCTTACCGTTCACGATTTTAATTTTTCCAATTATCTTTGCCATACTGCCACCCCCATTGAGTTTTGCTTGGGAAAATTATAACAATCCCCACCCCTGGGTGCAATGCTTTCAATTCTAAGTTCCAATTGCAAAATACTTCTGTTAATTCGGAATCGGAATTATTTGAATTATGATTTTTTTTATTTTTTTGTACTACTTTATCCTCTTTTCTAATAAACATTAACAAATTGGACAAGGGGGTCCCATCATGAAAATTGATAAAGAAATTCTATTTTGCATGATTAAAGGTTTCTCCTGGCATAAACTTAAGGACACTGTCTTGGTTAAAAAGGTCGATCATAATTCTCTGGCGGCACAAATTGAGCAGGCTAAAAGAGCCTGGTTTATTGCCCAAAATCAAATGGAATGGGCTGATCGCGACATGCTTGAAGCGGCCATTCTTCACACCACGGCCTGTGAAAGGAGATATATGGCCCTTTTGCAAAAGGCAAGAAATAATCACTACATAACCTGGCAAGAAAAAGAATTAGCCCCGGTGGTAATAAGCAATTCTTAACTACTACCACCGAGGCCTTCTCTTTATACTTAATTATCTCCCATTAAATAACGATCACATGCACGGGCGGCACCGCGTCCTTCATTGATTGCCCAGATAACAAGACTCTGACCCCGACGCATATCCCCTGCAGCAAATACACCCTTAACATTAGTGGTAAACATGCCATATTCAGCCTTAGCATTGCTGCGTTCATCTCTATCCACGCCCAATTGATCTAGTATGCTATCGTCGGGCCCAACAAAACCCATGGCCAAGAGTACCAATTGAGCAGGCCAGATCTTCTGAGAACCGGCAATTTCCTTCGGAACCAGACGCCCCTCTTCATTTACCCATTCAACTTGAACTGTATGAACTTCCTTTACCTGGCCCTGAGCATCACCAACAATTTTCTTGGTTAGCACACAGTATCGTCGTGGGTCCTCACCATATAGGGCCGCGGCTTCTTGTTGGCCATAATCCACTTTGAGAACTCTCGGATACTCCGGCCAGGGGTTATTGGTTGTACGCTCCTTAGGTAGTTGTGGCATCAGTTCCAGTTGGACAACACTTTTACAACCATGACGTAGGGCCGTTGCCACACAATCTGTACCAGTATCACCGCCACCTATGACAAGGACATCTTTTCCCTGGGCGGAAATAAAATTACCATCTTTATGCTGGGAATCCAGTAGGCTCTTGGTATTGATACTAAGGAATTCCACTGCAAAGTGAACACCCTGCAAGTTTCTACCTTCTACGGGCAAATCCCGTGGTTTTGTGGCCCCCCCACAAAGAACCACTGCATCAAAATTTTTCAGCAGTTCATCCGTAGGGTAGTCCTTCCCTACCTCGGTTTTGGTGATAAACTTAATACCCTCTGCAGCCAGGAGTTCCACACGTCTTTGGACAGCCTTTTTATCCAGTTTCATATTGGGTATACCATACATTAGTAATCCCCCAATACGGTCGGCGCGTTCAAAAACCGTCACCCAATGGCCAGACTTATTCAATTCCGCTGCACAGGCCAAACCGGCTGGTCCTGATCCAATCACAGCAACCCTTTTACCGGTACGGGTAGCAGGGGGTTGTGGCAAGACCCATCCTTCTGCAAAGGCCCTGTCAATAATGGCACACTCAATGCTTTTAACCGTAACTGGTGAGCCAATAAGTCCTGCGGTACAAGCTCCCTCACACAGGGCAGGGCAAACCCTGCCGGTGAATTCGGGAAAGTTATTCGTTTTAATTAGGCGAAGGTAAGCTTCCTTCCACAGACCCCGATATACCAAATCATTCCATTCCGGTGGTACATTATGATTTGGGCACCCGGAAGCCATCCCTTTGATCATCAATCCACTATGGCAAAAGGGTGTGCCGCATGCCATACAGCGTGCTGCTTGTTTTTTAAGACCCTCTTCTGGTAGCTTTTGATAAAACTCCTGCCAATCGTTTATTCGCTCCCGGGGGTCACGATTTGCAGCCATCTCCCTACCATATTCCATAAATCCAGTAGGTTTACCCATTCCGTAATCCTCCCAACAAGTATTGCCCGGTTCATTGCTATACTCCAGACTTAGCTTTTTTTGTTTTGTTCAAATGCCTGATAAACAGCCTCTTCACCACTTAGTCCATTCTGGTAAGCCAATTCCAGTGCATTCATCATTTGTTTAAAATCCTTTGGAATAACACGTACGAACTTAGGCAACATGTTCTCCCAGTTGTCCAGTACTCGCCGGGCAACAGCACTCTTGGTATATTGGAAATGATTTTCTATTAATTCTTTAACCTCTTCAATGTCAGCAACACTCTCTAAATATTCCAGAGCCACCATTTCCTTGTTGCAGCGCTGGTTAAAGGTTCCTTCCTCATCCAGAACATAGGCGATACCACCAGACATACCAGCGGCAAAGTTTCTACCCGTTGAACCAAGAACCACCAATCGGCCACCAGTCATATACTCACAGCCGTGGTCGCCAACGCCTTCCACAACGGCACGAATTCCACTGTTTCTGACACAAAATCTTTCACCGGCCACACCACGGATATAGGCTTCTCCAGATGTTGCACCATAGAAAGCAACATTACCGATAATAATATTTTTCTCTGGCACAAAGGTAGAATTATGTGGAGGATAGACAATGACTTTGCCACCGGAAAGTCCTTTACCGACATAGTCGTTGGCATCTCCCTCTAGGGTAAGGGTAATACCCTTGGGCACAAAGGCCCCGAAACTCTGACCTGCAGAACCCATAAATTTTAACCGAATGGTATTCTCAGCCAATCCTGCAGCACCGTAACGCCGGCTGACTTCACTTCCCAGAATGGTACCCACTACCCTGTTTATATTGCGAATGGGTAAAGTTGCTTCCACTGGTTTGCCTTCTTCCAAAGCAGGTTTGCATATTTCTAAAAGCTGCTGCATATCCAAGGACTTCTCTAATCTGTGATCCTGTGTAGTGATACAATATCTTACCGCGGTTTCAGTCCCCTTCGGTTGATAAAGTAGGGTTGACAGATCCAAACCTTTTCTCTTCCAGTGATCAACCGCTTCATCCACCTCTAAAACATCTGTTCTGCCAATCATCTCGTTAATGGTACGGAAGCCTAAACCAGCCATAATTTCCCTAATTTCCCGGGCGATAAACTGCATAAAATTCATGACATATTCAGGTTTCCCTTGAAAATTCTTGCGCAGTTCAGGGTTCTGGGTAGCAATACCCACAGGACAAGTATCAAGATTGCAAACCCGCATCATGACACAACCCATGGCAACCAGAGGTGCAGTGGCAAAACCATACTCTTCTGCACCCAGCAATGCAGCAATAACCACATCCCGCCCAGTCATCAGCTTACCATCGGTTTCCACAACAATTCTATCCCGAAGATTATTAAGCATCAGGGTTTGGTGGGTTTCTGCCACTCCTAATTCCCAGGGTAATCCTGCATCCCTCATACTGGTCCTCGGTGAGGCACCGGTGCCCCCGTCATATCCACTAATCAATACCACATCGGCTCTTCCCTTTGCTACACCCGCAGCAATGGTACCAACTCCCACCTCAGAAACTAACTTCACATTGATTCTGGCCCTGGGGTTGGCATTTTTGAGATCATGAATCAACTCTGCCAGATCCTCAATGGAATAAATATCATGGTGTGGAGGCGGTGAAATCAGTCCTACCCCTGCTGTGGTACCCCTTACTTCTGCAACCCAGGGATATACTTTACCGCCGGGTAACTGACCGCCTTCACCAGGTTTTGCTCCCTGGGCCATTTTAATTTGTATCTCGTCAGCATTTACTAAATAGTGGCTGGTCACACCGAAGCGACCGGATGCCACCTGCTTAATGGCACTGCGTCTGGAATCCCCATTGGCATCTGGAATAAAACGGGCTGGATCTTCCCCGCCTTCACCTGTGTTGCTTTTACCACCAAGGCGGTTCATAGCAATGGCCAAACATTCATGGGCCTCTTTACTGATGGATCCAAAGGACATAGCACCAGTCTTAAAACGGCGGCAGATGGATTCTACCGATTCTACCTCATCGAGGGGGACATGCTCTCTCTGATTCTTAAATTTAAACTGTCCCCGGAGGGTACAACTCTTTTTCGTTTCTTCATCCAGCAATTGCGAGTATTGCTTAAAGACGGCATAGTCGCTGTTGCGGCAGGCCTGTTGGAGATAGTAAATACTTTGCGGATTAAACAGGTGCTCTTCGCCATCAGCCCGCCACTGGAAAACGGAGCCGGAATCAAGGGGTATTTCTGGACTCTGCTGTTCTGGATATGCCCGTTGGTGACGCATTGCCACTTCCCTGGCAATGGCTTCTAAATCAATCCCGCCAATTCTGGAGGGTGTCCAGGTAAAGTACTGATCGATAACCGATTGGTGAATGCCAATGGCCTCAAAAATTTGTGCACCACTGTAACTTTGAATGGTTGAAATACCCATTTTGGACATAACCTTAACAATACCCTTGGTGGCTGCTTTGATGTAATTCTTAATGGCATCCTTGGGGCCAATTTCAGTAAGGTATCCTCTGTTTACCATATCTTTGAGGGTTTCAATGGCTAGGTAAGGGTTAATAGCACTGGCACCATACCCCAGTAACACTGCAAAATGATGAACTTCCCTGGGTTCTCCGGTTTCCAGCAAAAGGCTTACTCTGGTACGTGTACCTTTCCGAATTAAATGGTGATGCAAACCAGACACCGCCAGAAGGGCTGGTATGGCCGCATGCTCTTTATCTATTTGGCGATCTGACAAAATCAGTATATTGGTACCCTTGGCAATGGCAGAGTCGGCTGCTTCAAAAAGGGTGGTCAGCGCCTCTTTAAGTCCCGTGCTTCCCTTCGCAACCCTATAGAGGATCGGGAGAGTAGTGGCTTTAAATCCTTCTACCTGGATATGACGAAGCTTTTCCAGTTCTTCATTACTCAAAATAGGGGTTTTGATTCGAATCCTACGGCAACTGTCTGGCTCAGGTTTAATTAGGTTCTTTTCTGAGCCAAGGGTGGTACCAATGGCTGTAACGATTTCCTCCCGGATAGCATCAATGGGCGGATTGGTTACCTGGGCAAACAACTGCTTGAAATAACTATATAAAAGCTGGGGTTTTTCTGACAACACAGCCAATGAAGCATCATTACCCATGGCTCCCACCGGATCAAGACCCTTTTCAGCCATCGGCTGTAGGGTTTTAACTAGGTCTTCATGGGTATAACCAAAGGCCTGCTGCCGTTGAATAATAGGTCCAAAATCTTGCTTCGTGTCCTTACCAATCTCCGGCAGATCTTCCATATTAACCATGTATTGATCAATCCACTGACCATAGGGATGCTGGCTAGCGATCTGCTGTTTTAACTCTTCATCGCTAATAATTCTGCCCTCTTCGGTGTCCACCAGCAACATTCTCCCGGGTTGTAAACGCTCTTTATAGGCTACATTTTCAGGATCAATATCTAAAACGCCCACTTCTGATGCCAATATAATCATGTCATCCTTAGTCACATAGTACCGGGAGGGCCGCAAACCATTGCGATCCAGAGAAGCTCCAATCACTTTGCCATCGGTAAAGGCTATGGCCGCAGGGCCATCCCAGGGCTCCATCAGACAGCTGTGGTATTCATAAAATGCTTTTTTCTCTTCACTCATACTTTCATGGAAGGACCAAGGTTCTGGTATCATCATCATCGCAGTATGAGGCAAGGATCGACCGGAAAGGTGAAGAAACTCCATACAGTTATCAAAGATAGCTGAATCACTACCCTCCTGATCAATAACCGGTAAAATCTTTTCCATATCCTCCCCAAACAACTCTGACTGGCATATGGCTTGGCGGGCATGCAACCAGTTCACATTTCCCCGGAGGGTATTTATTTCACCGTTGTGGATGAGGTAGCGATAGGGGTGAGCCCGTTCCCAACTGGGAAAAGTATTGGTGCTAAACCGCGAATGCACCAATGCCAGGGCAATTTCAATAGTCGGATCCTTTAAGTCTAAATAAAACTGATCCAACTGTTCGGGAGTGAGCATTCCTTTATAAACAATGGTTCTGGAGGACAAACTGGCAAAGTAAGCGCTTTCGCCTTCTGTCAGTCCGCATTGGTTGATGCTCTTTTCTGCACGTTTTCTAATAACATAAAGCTTTCGCTCGAAACTCAGGTTATCCTTAATCTCTGGATTAGCTCCAATAAAAACCTGAAGTATATACGGTTGTGCAGATTTTGCTGATTCGCCAATCATCGTATTATCTACCGGTACTTCCCGCCAACCTAACAGACTTTGGCCCTCTTCTCGAATAATTTGTTCCAGTTTCTGCTGGCAATTCTTTAGGGCAGAGGGTTCATTAGTCAGGAAAAGCATCCCAACACCATATTGGCCCGCAGGTGGTAGATGAATCCCCAGTTTATCACATTCTTTTCCGAAAAAACCATGGGGTATCTGCATTAAAATCCCGGCACCATCCCCAGTATTTGTTTCGGCTCCCTGTCCTCCCCGGTGGTCAAGGTTTATCAGAATGGTTAAAGCCTTATGCAAAATATCATTTGTCTTTTTACCTTTAATATTTGCCACAAATCCAATACCACAGGCATCATGTTCAAAATTTGGGTCGTAGAGGCCTTGTTTTGGGGGAATTGCAATTGTACTCACGGGTAAGACACCACCTTATAAAATGCTCAAGATAATTATTTGAATATTCTTTTAATTAAAAAAGGGCATAAAATGCCCGGGTTAAGGCAAACCCCTTTTGGAACGTAAGCTTCACCCGGGCAAAGGTTTTACCATTTAGAATTAGCTGGGTTTAGAATTTTGTTAAGTATTCCTCGAGTTCCCAAGGACTTACTTGCATTCTATAGCGATCCCATTCAATATTTTTTGCTTCCATGTATCGCTCGAAAATATGGGGTCCCAAAGCTTCTTTAATTACTTCATCAGCAGCTAAGGCCTTAATTGCTTCAGAGAGATTTTCCGGCAGGTTTGCAATGCTCATTTCCTGACGTTCAGCCAGTGTCATCTCATAAATATTGCGATCACAGGGCGAAGGTGGAACCATACCCTTTTTAATACCATCTAAGCCAGCCCTTAGGCAAACAGCCAGCGCCAAATACGGGTTGCAGGACGGGTCTGGACTACGTAGTTCAATACGGGTCGACATGCCCCTCTTAGCAGGGATCCTAATCAATGGGCTACGGTTTTGGGCAGACCAAGCAACATAGACTGGCGCTTCATAACCTGAAACCAGTCGTTTGTAAGAGTTCACAGTGGGATTAATGATGGCAGTAATAGCATTAATATGGTTCATTAACCCAGCAATATAGTTCATACTAATTTGACTCATGCCATTGGGGGTTGTGGTATCATAAAAAGCATTTTTACCATCCTTGGTTATTAAGGACTGGTTTAAGTGCATCCCGGAGCCAGCCATGCCAAAGACAGGCTTCGGCATAAAGGTGGCATGGAGTCCATGTCTCTGAGCAACTGTACGTACAGCCAGCTTAAAGGTTACAATTTTATCGGCTACATCCAGAGCATCAGAATATTTAAAGTCTATTTCATGCTGACCTGGTGCCACTTCATGGTGGGAAGCTTCTATCTCGAATCCCATCTGTTCCAAGGTTAATACCATGTCACGGCGGGCATCCTCACCCAGGTCAATGGGTGTCATATCAAAATAACCAGCCCTGTCGTGGGTTTTGGTGGTAGGACGCCCCTCACTGTCCACGTGGAACAGAAAAAACTCTGCTTCTGGTCCTACATTCATGCTATAACCCATTTCCTCAGCTTCGGCAATGGCCCTACGCAGAGCATAACGCGGGTCACCAATAAAAGGTGTGCCATCCGGATTATAGATGTCGCAAATGAGACGAGCCACTGCACCGTCACGGGGTTTCCAGGGATAAACCACAAAGGTACTGGGATCCGGACGAAGATACATATCTGATTCTTCAATCCGCACGAATCCTTCAATAGAAGAACCGTCAAACATCATTTCGCCTTCCAGTGCCTTATCCAGTTGTTCAACAGTGATGGCTACGTTTTTTAATACTCCAAAGATGTCGGTGAACTGCAAGCGAATAAATTTTACATTTAATTCTTTGCATAATTGCCTAACATCGTCGTTAGTCAGCTTAGCCACAATACAATAACACACCTTTCTCCATAACGTCACATGGGATTAGTATAGCATAAAAATAATAAAAGCCCACATACAGGTAAAACAAAATTTCACCCGCTGTAGGCTTCATTGCCATTCGTTAGCACATCATCGTGCTTTTCAATTAACATTATTATAATGAATCAGATTTAAATAGTCTACCCCTAAATTCGATGAATTATGTATACCTCAGTAAACAATTGAACGGCAAAGCACTCCCAACTGGGATAGCTTTGCCGTCCGGTTCTAATTATTTAGTTCATGTATTGGTTTTAGTAGAGTGTAAGGTATTTTTTAATCTCCCATTCATGTACGGTGGTTCTGAATTCGTCCCATTCTTCGATTTTTCCTTCAATAAATTTCTCCAAGATATGATCCCCTAAAACAGAAGAGATCACTGGGTTCGCCTGGAGTTCCAACACTGCTTCTTGTAAGCTGCCGGGAAGGCTCAGAATACCATCCACTGCCCTTTCATCTGCAGTCATATGATAAATGTTCTTTTCCGTGGGCACCGGTGGTTTAATTTTGTTCTTTATACCATCTAAACCAGCCTTGAGGGCCGCAGCAATGGCTAAGTAGGGGTTGCAGGCTGGATCAGGGTTCCGTAGTTCAACACGGGTTGACATTCCTCTTTTGGCCGGAATCCGGATTAAAGAACTGCGGTTACGCAAAGACCAAGCTACATAGCAGGGCGCTTCATAACCGGGCACCAGTCGCTTGTAAGAGTTTACGTTCGAATTTGTTAGGGCCGCAAAAGAACGGGCGTGCTTAATTAACCCCCCGATGTAATACTTGGCAATTTCACTTAACTGATCCGGGGTGTTGGGATCGTAAAAGGCATTCTCTCCATCTAAAGTAAACAGAGATTGGTTCATATGCATGCCGGAACCATTGATCCCGAAGATAGGCTTTGGCATAAAGGTAGCATGTAAACCGTGCCGCTGGGCCATGGTCCGTACGACAAATTTAAAGGTCATAATTTTATCGGCTACATCCAATGCATCGGAATACTTAAAGTCAATTTCATGCTGGCCCGGAGCAACTTCGTGGTGAGAAGCTTCAATTTCAAAACCCATCTCTTCTAGGGTCAGAACCATAAAGCGTCGAGCATTTTCCCCCATATCGATGGGAGTCATATCAAAATAGCCGGCTTGGTCGTGGGTTTCAGTGGTGGGTCTTCCCTCTTTGTCAACATGAAAAAGGAAAAACTCACATTCTGGTCCTACATTCATGGTATAGCCCATTTCCTTTGCTTCGGCCAAAACCTTTTTGAGTGCATATCTGGGATCTCCCTCAAAGGGCGTTCCATCTGGATTGTAAACATCACATATCAGACGGGCCACGGCGCCCTCCCTGGGTCTCCAGGGGAATACCACAAAGGTACTGGGGTCCGGACGTAAGTACATATCTGATTCTTCGATACGACAAAAGCCATGGATAGAAGAACCATCGAACATTAACTCACCGTCTAAAGCTTTCTCCAGTTGTTCTACAGTAATGGCTAAATTTTTTAAGACACCAAAAATATCCGTAAACTGCAACCGAATGAATTTTACCCCCATCTCCCGAGCCTGTTCTAACACTGCCTTTTTAACTGCCATGTCCATATTAATCCACCTTTCATTGGTTATTTCATCAATAAAAAAACACCTTTCATAAGAGAGTCTATCCTCTTACAAAAGGCATCATTGCCTGACTAGAACATCGTTGTTCAGAGTATGTTGTTTTGAGCTTACTCTAGATTTATAGTATGGGCCAAAATAATCGCTTCGGCCACTGCTCGCATGGAAATCCTTTTGTTCATACTTTGCCGCTGAATCTTTTTAAAGGCCTCTTCTTCAGTTAAGCCCATTGCCTTCATCAATATACCCTTGGCCTTCTCCACCAGCTTACGTGATTCTAAGGTTTCTCTTAAATCTTTTATCTTTTTTTCCAGTTTAATAATCTCTTGATAGTTGCCCAGAGCCAGTTCCACCGCTGGTAATAAGTCTCTGTCATCTAAAGGTTTTTGAATCACATGAAAGACTCTTATTTCCCTAGCCTTCTCAACTAGATTTGGTTGCAGAAAATCCGTTGTTATAATAACCGGTCCAATTTTATCTTCATACATAATCCGGGCTACTTCCAACCCACTGAAACCTGGCAGGTTATCATGGGTAATCACTAAATCTGGTTGACGGGTCCGGGCCAGTTTTAATGCACTTGGTCCATCCGAGGCCTCTCCCACAACCAAGTAACCCATCTTATTTAACATGGTTTTTAGTTGTTTAGTCCAGATTGGATCTACATCAACTACAATGATTCTAACATTGCCCACCGGAATCCCTCCGAATGCAAAAAACCCAGACAGGATAATCTCCTGCCTGGGCATCGTTGCCATAATCGGATACATCATTGTATCCTTAGTGTTCAACTACTTTTATTATAGAGAATTTTTATTATCCAGTCAACTATTTTTTGAATTCAGCCGATGTAAGAACTAGCTAAGAATTTTCTCCACTTCGTCGGCGTCAGCATTCATGATGTACTTGATACCACTGATTTGAGCAGCCTCCGGGGTTAAAGCTACCAGATCTTCCCGAGTAATATAGTCCAAACCAAATTTACGGGCACCACACATGAACTGACGCAAACCCTGGGATAAACGTTCAAAGTAAGAGTAAACACCGATAGCTCCCACTGGCAGTGCATCAAAGCGATCACCCAGTTTTTCCTTTAATACAGCAGCGTTAATGAAAATCTGCTCCAGGTTTTCACCGTATTTCTTATATTCATTAGGTACTTTACCAGTTTTAAGCATCTCGCCAATGTTTTTGCCTACCATGGCAGCGGTCAGAGGAGACCGTGCCATAGCAATGGCCTTAACATAGGGAGCACTCATGGCAAAGCCTTTAAACATATGGTCTTCCAAGGTTAAACCGCCGGCAATGGCAATAGGAGGTACATATTCACCCTTGGCAGCCAGTTTATCACAGTATTTGGTTAGCAGTGACTGAATGTAAACGGTGGGCAGACCCCATTCGTTCATCATCCGCCAGGGGCTCATGCCAGTACCACCACCAGCACCATCAACGGTTAACAGGTCAAGTTTAGCCAGTGATGCAAATTTTACAGCCCGGGCCAAATCTGCAGGACGATAAGCACCGGTCTTCAGGGAGATGTACTTGGCTCCAGCAGCCCGTAATTCTTCAACTCTCTTTAAGAAGCCTTCTTCGCTAACCATACCAATACGGGAGTGACGTTCGAATTCCTTAAAGGCACCAGCTTTATAAGCTTCTTGTATTTTTGGATCTTCCGGGTTGGGAAGAACAATGTAGCCACGGCCCTTTAACTGCAGAGCACGTTCCAGGGTATTCAGCTTTACTTCGCCACCGATATCTTTGGCACCCTGACCCCATTTAATTTCTACGAAATCTACGCCCAATTTTTCAATGGCGTATTCCTGAACACCCAGGTTGGTATCTTCTACGTTGGCCTGTACAGCGATAAAACCAGCACCTTGGGACCATTCTTGGAAATCCTTGACTCTCCTGGCTAAGTTGGGAGAGTGAACTACACGACCATTTTTGATCTCTACATTGGGGTCCATTGCACAAACGTTCTCACCGATGGCAATACCTGCACCAGAAATGGCACAACCAGCAGCCAGGTGATCCCAGTTATCAGAAGCAATATTGGTGGAACCCATAGCAGCAACCACGATGGGGGTCGTCAGTTTCAAATCTTTATTGGAACCCAGGAATGATTCTAAATTAACGGCCGGGAAAATAGCCTTATCAGGATCTGCCTCAATACCTTTAGCCCCTACGGCAGTACCCATAATGTTAAAGTGGGAATAATCAACGGGATAATCCTTTTGTGATGCAGAAGTTGTTTTGCCAAAGGGCTGCGGATAAAGGGTTTCCTTACCACGAACGGCGGATTTGCCAATCTCGCAGAAACCAGGGCAACCATCCAAACAGGTGGTGCACATGCCGCTAAAGGGGCAGTAGCTATCGGGAGTACGCAGTTTGGTAAGGGTAGCAGTGCTGGCATTGATGCCTTTACTATAGGTCATTAACATTACCTCCTAAGAATATTATCTAGTCATTTAATTTAAACCTACTTCTCCGCCGAGCTTGGCAAAGTAAATAGGGTTCTTTTAATAATTAGTTAGATATTTCTCAATCTCCCAGGGATGAACATGGTTATGGAATTCTTCCCATTCCTGCTTTTTAAAATCCATATAGCGTTTAAAAATGACTTCACCCAGGATTCCTTTGACAAACGCATCCTGCATCAAAGCATCCAAGGCTTCACCTAGGTTTCTTGGTACGCGGTGATCAAAGGTATCTTCATCCAGTGATGTGGGTAGGGGTAAATTCTGTTCAATCCCTGCTAGGCCAGCTTGCATAACAAGGCACAGGGCTAAATATGGATTACAGGTGGCATCGGGGCTTCTCCAAACAATCCTGGTATCGTTACCCCGCTGTCCTGGCACACGAATCATGGAGTTACGATTGCCCTCAGACCAGCCTTTTAACACACGGTCCAAATTGGAATTCCCAAGTCTCTTGTAGGAATTTACCAAAGGGTTTGCCACTGCAGTAATGGCCGGGGCATGGTTGGTTATTCCTGCAATAAAACTGCCTGCCCAGGAACTGAGACCATAGGAACCAGCATCCTCCCACAAGGCATTGGTTCCGTCCCGCCATAGGCAAAGATTCAGTGCCATACCAGAGCCATTGTATTTGGGTAGAGGCTTTGGCATAAAAGATGCGTGCAAACCATGACGTTGGGCAATGGTCCTTACTACAAATTTGAAGGTGGCAATTTTATCAGCCATGCCCAAAGGATCCTCTTCCCTCAGTACAATTTCATGTTGACCGGGGGCACTCTCATGGTGGCTGGACACAATTTGGAAACCCATTGCTTCCAATGTAAGCACCATATCCCGGCGAGCATTTTCACCCAAATCCACGGGAGTTAAATCACAAAGGCCTGCATTGTCGTGGGGACAAGAAATTGGGTGGCCCTGCTGATTGGTTTGAAAAAGAAAAAATTCAATTTCTGCACCCACTGAAAGTTCGAGGTTGTTTTTCTCCAACCTTGCCAGGGAATCTCTCAATTTGCTACGCACACATCCAGGATATGGTTTGCCTGTTGCATCCACAACATCACAGATTAATCGGGCCACTGCCCCTTCCCGGGGACGCCAAGGAAAAACTTCAAAGGTTGTGGGGTCTGGTTTTAGAAAAACATCCCTTTGATGGGCTCCGTATTTTCCTTCTAATACAGCACTGTCTAAGCTAATCCTGGACTGCAAGGCCCTTTCCAGTTCTTCTACGGTAACTGCAACGTTCTTAAAAGAACCTTGAATGTCTGTGAACTGAAGTCGTACAAATTTAACATGACATTCCTGTGCTTTTTCCATAACCTCTTGGGCATTTAACAGCTGCATGTTGTCCTCCTTGGTGGTTATCTTGCAAAACAAAAACGCCCCAACTAGACCCTATTATAAAGGTCCAGTTGGGACGCCTTTGCCCCTTGACTCATTTACCTATTGAATAATATAACTGGTTGAGTTCCATAAGTCAACAAAGGAGCTTTTGATATATTGTATACATAAAAAGTTCAAAGTACACCTCTACCTGTTAAGGGACGAAATTACCAATTGCGCCACCTTTGCCAGTGAACAACAACGGTCCATACTTACCTTTTGCATATACCGATGGGCTGTCTGTTCATTAAATCCTTTTTTCTCGATTAATAGACGTTTGGCTTGCTCGACTAAACGTTTTTCCTCAAGCTTTTTCTTTAATTTTTTGTTTTCCTCTTCCATTCTTACCATTCTTTTAAAAGTAGCCAGGGCCATTTCCAAAGTGACAATTAAATTGATATCATCCACGGGTTTAATTATAAAACCAAGTACAGAGGATACCTTTGCCTCTTCAAGTAACTCTCGGTGGCTAAAGGAAGTTACTAAAACCACTGCTGCCAAGTGATGTTCTTCAATGATTCTGGCAATTTCCAGACCTTTACTACCCGGAAGTTCTCCTTCCATAAGTATAATATCCGGTTGGTTTTGAAAGGCTGCTTGCAACGTACTCCTGCCGTCCTCGGTCTCTGCAACAACCAGGTAATCATTCTGCTGGAGTATATCTTTAAGCTTTTTTCGAAAATCCGGGTCGGGATCTGCCAGCAGTACACGCCTGCTAAACATGTTCTACACTCCAATTTACACTAACGTTAAAATAAATTTTAACCCTAAACCCTAACAATGTCTATCTTTCTCACAATTTTGATTTACCTTTGCATGATAATCCATAAATTAGCAAAATGAAATCATGACACTTTTACTCTCCCCACCGTAATATGAATTATACAATTAAAAAGTCAATGTTTTTGACACAGGGGCAATGGCGCCACCTGTTAAAAGGTATTGAAATTACCTTTAGCAGGTGGCGTTTCTTTTGTGTAACTTAACAAGTACTATGTACTAAGGAGGATGAAAGATATGTGTGGAATCACTGGTTGGATTGACAAAGACATTCAATTTCCCCGGGATCATTCTATCCTTAAAGCCATGACGGCTACTCTTTTTAATCGTGGTCCAGATTCTGAAGGTTATTGGTTCTCTTCCAGAGTTGCCCTTGGCCACCGACGCCTTGCAGTTGTGGACCCTGAGGGCGGTGCCCAGCCTATGGTTCGTATGATTGGTAATAAGACCTATGTAATTGTTTACAATGGTGAGCTTTACAATACACCAGAATTACGCCGTGAATTGTTATACAGGGGTTATACCTTCCAAGGACATTCCGATACAGAAGTATTGCTCACATCCTACATTGAGTGGGGGCCTCGGTGCGTAAACAAGTTTAATGGTATCTTTGCCTTTGGCATATGGGACGAAGTAGAACAAACCCTGTTTATGGCCCGGGACCGCCTGGGTGTAAAACCCTTATTTTATGCCAAAAGGTCCACTGCCTTTATCTTTGGCAGTGAGTTAAAAGCCCTACTGTCACACCCCTTAGTAAAACCAGAGGTGGCAGCGGATGGACTGGCAGAAATTTTTGCCCTGGGACCCGCCCGTACCCCAGGTCATGGTGTATTCAAGGATGTTCATGAGCTACGACCCGGCTACACTCTGACCTTTAAGGATGATTGTATTCATATCCAACGTTATTGGCAATTAATTAGTCAGCCCCATGAAGATGATCTCCAAAAAACAACGAACAAGGTTCGAGAATTACTGGAGGATTCCATTACGCGTCAGTTGGTAGCAGATGTGCCGGTGTGCACCTTTTTATCCGGCGGGCTGGATTCCAGTGCAATCTCTGCTTTTGCGTCCAAAGCCTATGGCGACCAAGGTTTAGAAGGTTTGGTTACCTATTCAGTTGACTATGTTGATAATGATCGCTACTTCAAACCCAGTATTTTTCAACCAAACTCCGATGCACCCTGGGTAAAACGTATGTCCCAATTTCTAAATTCTAAGCATCATTATGTAACGGTGGATACACCCAAGCTTATTGAATCCTTACGAATTGCTATGCGGGCCCGGGACCTGCCGGGGATGGCCGATGTGGATTCATCCCTCTATCTTTTCTGCCAAGAAATAAAGAGGGCTGCTACAGTGGCCCTGTCCGGTGAATGTGCCGATGAAATCTTTGGCGGCTATCCCTGGTTCCACCGGGAAGAGGATTTAAAGGCGGGTATCTTTCCCTGGTCTCAATTTATGGATGACCGAACCCAACTGCTTCGACCAGAGATAGTGGATTATATTAATCCCAAAGCCTACGCAACTGCCCGTTATCAAGAAACCTTAGGGGAGGTACCCCTTCTGGCTGGTGAAGACCCGGCAGAAACAAGAAGACGGGAAATGTTCTATTTAAACTTTATTTGGTTTATGCAAACGTTATTGGATCGTAAGGATCGCATGAGCATGGCCACAGGACTGGAAGTTCGAGTTCCTTTCTGTGATCATAGAATTGTCGAGTATGTTTGGAATGTCCCCTGGTCTATGAAAAACTTTAACGGCAGGGAAAAGGGGTTACTTCGTTTAGCCTTAGCCGGTATACTGCCTGAGGATGTGCTGGAACGGCGCAAGAGTCCCTATCCGAAAACCCATAACCCAGCGTACCTTGTGGCCGTAAGAAACCTACTTAGGGACATTCTAAAGGACCCCTCTTCACCTCTACTTCAGATTGTTAACGTTGATTTTCTTCGTTCTATGGTTGAATTAGAGGGGGATAGCTTCAGTAGACCCTGGTTTGGCCAACTCATGACGGGACCACAATTATTAGCTTATTTATATCAAGTAAACATTTGGCTAAAGGAATACAAGGTTGTGATTAAGTAAACATTCCCTGATTCTGTTTCTACCGTAACTAAAATAAAGGCCGATAATTTCCAAAGGGGAATTTATCGGCTTCTAGGGACGGTTCTTGACTTAAATTCAGTTTTTGAATTCAAATCAAGAACCGTTCCCGTTTGAATTGATCAGTTAACAACAGCATTTTTTTGTAATATACACCTTAATTTCATTTTTACCGATGACTTCGGAACTGCTCTCGAAGCCTTTGAAAAGAATTTCTCTTTCCAACCAAGGTGGGATGTGATTGCAGAGCACCTCTAAGGAGTAAAAATTTCCCTTACGAATAAAGGGTAGCAAGGCCTGTTTAGAAGTAATGCTCAGAGATTGTTCTTGTATTTCCTTGATGGAGATCCGGTAACAGCCGCTGAAAGTCTCCACTGGAACAGGTGGGCTTACCGCATCCCCCCGTATACTTTTCTTTGGTTCTTCTTCCTTGGTTAGTATATAATCCAGAAAGTTCACTGGATTACCCTCGAATTCCCAAACACTGCAGTTGGATTTTTCCAAAGCAAAGTAGGGTATCCCAGTAACGGAAAGGCCTACAAAGGTTTTACAGGGTCCTATGAAGTCAACCAACTCATTCATCTGTTCCCTTAAGGCTTTAATATTAAAATTATCCCCCAAAGAAAAATCCTTTTCTCTAGCTATCTGCCACTGGCCCTTATCTCTTAGATAGACCATAACTTTACCATTTTGATAAAGGCTGATGGTCTCTCCGTTATTGCCCACATAGACTGCTATTTCTTTGGTCATTTGGTATCCCTCCTTTGTCTGGGGGTCTTTTTCTCTTATAGTTCCAATCGTTTAACTGGATTGCCTCCTTCTAACACAGTACCCAAATCCTACTGACCTGGGCACTGCTCCATTTTGTTAAATAAGATTAGGACTTACGGCATCAAACTCTCGGGATCGGTCATCACTTAGCAGACCAATGGCATCGGCCCGACACTGCTTGCAATGACGCATTTGTTGCAAATCAATCTGGCACAGATCCCTCATTTGATTGAGTTCCTTCATATTTGTTGAGGGGAGCTTGGCAAAAACAGTGCCTTCCACTGGAATAAGTGGCATAATATTGCTCATAAAGGCCCCCAGTTGTTTAACTTTTTTGACTACCTCGGAAATCTCCTGGTCATTGATGCCTTTAATCATAACAATGTTGACTTTAACCAAAACACCCTGCCCAGCCAGATACTGGATACCCGTTAATTGATTTTGCAATAAAATCTTGGCCCCTTCAATGCCAGTATATTTTTTCCCTTGGTAATGAACAAATTGGTAAATTTTTGCCCCCGTTTCTGGGTTTACAGTATTCATCGTCACGGTTACATGCTTGATACCCAGCTTAACGATTTCCGGAGCATAATGGGGCAACATTAATCCATTGGTTGATAGGCAAAAGATCATCTCTGGATTTGATGCTTTGATACGTTCAATGGCTTCCCGTGTACTTTCCCAATTGGCCAGGGCATCGCCCGGTCCGGCAATCCCTACCACACTCAGATTGGGAAATTTCTCTTTAACCACAATAAATTTTTGTTGAGCCAATATAGGTGTTATCACCTGGCTGGTAACCCCTGGTCTGCTTTCATTGGTGCAATCATATTTGCGGTTACAGTAATTGCAGCCGATATTGCATTGGGGAGCCACCGGCAGATGCATGCGGGCATACTTATGATGAGCTTCCCTGGAATAGCAAGGGTGCTTGCTGGTTTGCTCCATTAGTTTCGTTGATTGGTTATTGTTAGTTTGATTGCATAAGCATGACATGCTGTTCACCACAACTTTCTGTAGATAATTCCTGACCTTCTTGCTCCCCTTGATAGAACATTTGGTACATGGAATCCCGATAATTTTTATGTTTATTTTCTAGCAGGGTATTAGTTACCCGGTCTAAGAACATGGTAGTACCTGCATAGCAAATTGATAGTAGGCGCTGCCCTCCTGTCCGATCAAGAATGGGAAATCCGTATCGAACCAAGGGAATTCCCTCCCTTTCAGTAAGATACTTGCCATCTGAGGAACCGATGGCAATGTTGGCCTTTCCCCTGCTTTTTAGTCGAATAGTAGTAAAATCGGTCTCCGTTAAGACGGTACATTCTATTGGAGCATTGGCTAAACATTCATCCAGCAACTGGGCAAGTTTTAGGTTTTTACTGCCGGTCGCCACCACCACAGGGTGAATGCCATTCTCGATGCAAGTTTTCACAACACCATAGACATTTTCAGGTTCTCCATAGATAACACTGCGTCCCTGACCATTGTACTTGTGAGAATCAATCATACAATCCAGAAGCCTGCCCCTTTCCTGCTCCAAGCAAGTTGGCAAAGGGTTGCCCGATAACTCTTGCAATACATTCATAAATAAATCGGTGTTTTCAATTCCCATGGGCAGGGGTAAATTATAAAGCGGTACACCAAACTCCTTTTCTAAGTATTTTCCTGGTGACATACTGTCATCCACCGTGAGACCCAGTTGGATGGTAGCAACAGCTCCACCCATGGCTGCAATATCGGCTAATTTAGTGCCTCCTTCAGGCATTTTTTTATAAGGTCTTTCATAGGGGCGGTCCATGGTATCAGAAAAATCGGGTAACAAGATGTATTCCATCTGCATCAGTTGTAGAACACGCTTGATCTCCCGGATATCTGCCGGGCTAATGTTGGGAACTATGACATTTATTTTGTTATGAGTTTCTGTTTTACGGGCTAGTTTAGCAACAATTTTTTTCAGTGTTAACCAGTATCCTTCACTGTGAGTGCCACCGTAACCGGGTGTGTTGACTGTTATCACCGTTAAGTCCCCATAGTCTCTTTCTGTTAAATACTCTTGACTGATCCTGCCAATATCTTCGCCAATGGTTTCTGCCAAACAAGTTGTCAGGATGCCGATCACCTTGGGCTGGTAGGCTTTGATGATATTGTCCAGACCTTTTTTTAAATTTTGTTCTCCTCCATAAATGGTGCCTTTTTCATTTAAGGAGGAAGAGGCTACATCGACGGGTTCATTAAAATGCTCTGCCATATGCCGCCTCATGTAAGTGGCGCAGCCCTGGGAACCATGAATAATCACCATACAATGCTCTAAACCCTTTAAGACCAGGATGCCACCCATGGGCATACACATATTACATGGGTTTTCATTGACATCTCGGAAATTCGCTCCACTTTTTCCCCTATCCATAGACCTCTTCCCTCCTTATACATATTTCCAGACTGGTGAACAAAGGGTGGTATAAACCTCTTTGGCTAGGTTTACTGCTCCCACAAAACCACTCAAGGGATGCTTTCGGTCATGATTATGGTCAATAAAGGCAACACCCAATTTGTAAGCCAAAGGTCTTTCTTTAACGCCTCCCACCAACAGGTGAGCTCCCTTATCCACCATAAACTTTTCTAATTCTGTCGGATTCGCATCATCCAAAATAATGGTTCCGTCATCCACCAGATCATTAATGGTTTCGTATTCTTCCTTTCGTCCGGTTTGCGTTCCGATCATGACAACATCAATACCAATTTCTCTAAACTGTTTGACCAGGGAGATAGCCTTAAACCCTCCCCCTACGTAAATAGCGGCTTTTTTACCTTGCAACCTTTGTCGATACCACTCTAACTCGGGCTCAACCCGAACTGTTTCCCGCTGCACCAACTTTTCTACTTGGGACATCATATCTTCATCGCCAAAAAAAACAGCAATCTTTCGCAGGGAAGCGGTCGTATCCTGCAGACCCAAGAACGAAATATTAAAGTAGGGAATCTTATAAAGTTCCTTCATTCGTTCAGCCATATAGATCATAGAGCCAGCACACTGAATGATATTCACAGATGCATGGGTGGCATTTTTTAATGCCTGATATTTTGAGTCGCCGGTAAAGGCCACATTTACGTTAACCCCAATTTCCTTGAGGTAGTTTTTTATAATCCATACCTCTCCGGCCAGGTTGAAATCACCTAGATAATTCAGCGTATTTTTTTTCTGGGCAACTTTGGCATTATCCCTTTGAATAAGTCGAAGTAACGCATCACAGGCGGCCCGGTACCCTGCCGATTTATTTCCGGCAAAGCCGCTGGACTGCACCGGAATCACCTCAATTTGGTGTTTATCAGCAGCAGCCTTACAGACGGCTTCCAGATCATCCCCAATCACCCCGACAATGCAGGTGGCATAGACAAAAACTACTTTGGCAGGATGCTTTTCAACCAATTCATCAATGGCCCGAGCTAATTTCTTTTCACCACCGAAAATGACATCCTGTTCTTTCAGATCAGTGGAGAAACTGTTCCTGTACAAGTCAGATCCACTGCTGAGACTCCCCCGGATATCCCAGGTATAGCTGGCACAGCCAATAGGACCATGAACCAGATGGATGGCATCAGTAACCGGGTTTAGAACAACCCTGGCCCCACAGTAAACACAGGCTCGCTGGCTGACACAACCGGCAACACTGTCTGTGTCACACTTCAGTTGTTTCTTCTGTTTTCCCTTGGTGATGATGGAATCTTCCCTTTCTTGAAAAACCGTATCCTGCAATACTGCTTCCCGCACATCCATCACTCCTTTCAAACTTATAATGAGTTGGAACAGGAGGCCAGTAACCTGCCTCCTTGTTCAGTTTTCGTTACATTACCAACTCAAAATCTTCATCCTTGGCATCTCTGTCTTGCCGCTCCAGCAACGCATTGCTGATCATTTCAAGCAAGCGCATGGCGCCTTTGTAACCTACCACCGGCAGGTAAGAGTGTACACTTCTGTCCAGAATGGGGAAGCCCAGACGAACCAGTGGAATATCTTCCGCCCTGGCAATATATTTGCCATAGGTATTGCCAATCAAAAGATCAACGGGTTCATTCTTGATCCATTGGTGCAATTCAAAAAGGTCACCCGCTGCCTTTACTCTTCCTTCTACACCAGCATCTTTTAACATGCTCTTCACTTCATCCTCAAAGTTTCCTACCATAGTACCAATGGCCCCCCCGCTACCAGGAGTACCCGTTAATACATGGATGGGTATCATGCCCAAGCTTAAGACAAATTCGGTCATGGCAATAACAATATCTGGATCGCCAAAGATGGCAACTTTTTTGCCGTGGAAGTGGAAATGGGTATCGGTCATGATGTCCACCAACTGTCCCCGCTCCTCTTCCAATTCATAGGGAACATCTACAGTAAACTTGTTCATTAATGCCATTAAAAACTCGTCAGTGGCCTTGATGCCAATGGGTGTCTTCAGGGTTACCGCAGGAACCTGGCATTTTCTATCCAACTGGTTGGCAGCATCGGATGAAGCATAGCTACCCAAGGCTAGGGTTACTTTAGAATTCCCTGTATCAATGAGTTCCGGTACGGTGGTTCCACCCTTGGGAAACATTTCATATTTACCGGTCATCGGGGTATCCACAACCCCGGTAGTATCTGGGAACATAATAAACGGAATCCCCATGGTCTTGACAATTCTTTTAATTTCTCTCATGTCCCCAGGGTTAACAAAACCTGGAATTACATTAGCCTGTTCTTTTTTTGTTTCCAGAGAAGCTTCAGATAGGTAGTTGACCATACCCTTCGTCATATTGGAAAAGCCTGTTACGTGGGAACCTTGATAACTGGGTGTATTAGCATGAATAACCAGTTTACCCTCGGGGACTTCCGATGTCCGAATAAAGGTTGGCAAATCATCCCCAATGGTTTCGGATAGACAGGTCGTATGCACTGCCATAATATCTGGATTATAGATGGCAAATACGTTTTTTATGGCTGTTTTTAAGTTGGCACCGCCACCAAATACAGAGGCACCTTCGGTAAAGGAACTGGTCGAAGCCATAATGGGATCACGAAAATGCCGGGACAGGTGCATACGGTGATAGGAGCAACATCCCTGGGAACCGTGGCTGTGGGGCAAGCACCTGTGGATGCCCAGCGCAGCATACATGGCTCCAATGGGCTGACAAGTTTTAGCCGGGTTAATCATGCCGCCAGTACGTTTTCTAATTTCTTTCGGTGTGCAATCTAGCATTTTGAGCATCCTCCTTCCTCAATGGTTCCTTCTATAATTGGTTTGTTTTTCCAGGGCGGGGTAGTAAAATTCCAGGTGGGTGAAACAAAACCCATGGCCACATCCTCCGCAAATTTCACTGCACCCTTAAAGCCTGCATAGGGACCACTGTAATCATAGGAGTGTAATTGTTTAGCCGGAATGCCCATTTTTTGTACAATATATTTATCTTTAATACCAGACGCAAAGATATCCGGCTTTAACAGTTTGATAAATTCTTCGGTTTCATAGTGATTCAGGTCATCTACAATGACATGGCCTTCCTTCATCTCCACATTCATTCCTTTGTAATAACTCAAAGGAATTTGTTTTTTCAGTTCTTCCATCCGTTCCGGTGAGATTTTTAGCTTAAATCTTCTCTGATCCGGTTCTACCTGCAGGTTAGGAATGTTTTTAGTATCTGCATCCAATTTGATTTCAGGGATGATCTCTCTGCCCTCGTAATCATCCCTGTGAGCAAACTCATAACCTGCCAGAACGGTTTCGATCCCAAGTTCTGCAAACAACCCCTGATAATGGTGACCTCTGGAGCCCCCCACGAAGCAAAAGGCAGTCTTTCCTTCACATATTTTTTTGTATTGATCAATGACCGGCTCAATTTCCGCCAGTTCCCTGGCAATGACCTCTTCGGTCTTGCGGATTAATTCTGGATCACCGAAATAAAGGGCCATATTTCTCAGGGTATCAATGGTAGACTGAATCCCAATAAAGTTTACTTTCAACCAGGGTGTACCATATTTGGTTTCCAGCATTTCTGCAATATAATTGATCGAACGATGGCACTGAACCAGGTTTAACTCAGCCACATGGGCATTTTTTAAATCTTTATAGGAGCCATCACCGGTCATTACCGAAATAACGGTGTAGCCGATTTCTTTTAGTACTCGCTCAACCTCCCAACTATCGCCACCGATGTTGTATTCTCCCAGCATGTTAATGGGATACTTGCCAGGAGATTCTTCCCAATCTCCCTGGCCGATGACCCTATCCATCAAAATATTGTTGGCAATATGATGACCCGCTGACTGGCTAACACCTTTGTAACCTTCACAGTTAAAGGCCATCACCGGAACACCATGTTTTTCTTCAGCTGCCTTGGCCACGGCGTTCAAGTCATCCCCAATCAGCCCCACCGGGCAGGTGGCTGAGACGGTAATGGCATTGGGCTTAAAGATCTCCACAACATCATCAATCATTCTAGCCAGCTTTTTCTCCCCACCAAAGACAATATCACTTTCCTGCATATCGGTAGAAACGCAGTAAGTAAGGAAATTCTTCTTGGGGTCCTCGGATACTGCTTTGTTGCGTCGGGTTAACCATGAATAGTAACCACAACCAATGGGTCCATGGGTGATGTGCACAATGTCTTTCAGCGGACCCAACACAACACCTTTACATCCAGCATAGGCACAGCCGCGGTTGGTAATAATTCCTGGAACGGTTCTAGTGTTAGCCTCGATTTCTTGACGGGCCTGCTCCGGATCCCTAATGACAATATGTTTCTTACGATTTCTCTTTACTTTTGCCGGGTATTGACTAAAAATCTCCTCCAGCTTTTTTTCATCAATGGCCACTTGCTGCACCTCCTCTAGCTACTGATTTAAATGGCTATCTCTCCCTGCTCGCCGGTTCTCACTCGAACAGCACCCAAGACTGGTCCTACGAAGATTTTGCCATCTCCTTTGTGGCCTTCCTTATTGACCTCAATAATGGCACCTACAACCTTTTCCACTTCATCATCATGGACCAATATGGTTAACAGGCGTTTAGGAATTAAGCGAGCCCCTTCTGACAAGCCATCGGCTAAAATCCCACCAATTTCTTCTTTGTTTCCTAACTCATTGATGATATAGAAGTCCACCTTCATTTTTCCCCTTCCCATTACCTTCATGGCATGCAGACCGCAAACACCAATCTCCGATAGGGCTTTCTTCGTAACATTAACCTTATTCATCCGAATAATTGCAATGATTTCTTTCATAGATTCATCCCCCTACAGGCCTTTTGTGCCACTGCTAATGGTATAAGCTTCCTCCACAGGGGTAACAAAAATTTTACCGTCTCCGAAGGCTCCTTTTTTGCCGGTTTTGGCATACTTGGATACGATACTGATAACATCATCCTTATCCTTTTCCTCCTGAACCACCAGCATCAACATTTCCTTGGGAATTTCGTCGTAGACAACTTCCCCAACCTTTACACCCCGCTGCTTACCACGGCCAACCACATCCATTTTCGTTACGGCAGGAAATCCGGCACTGTTTAACTCCGCTAAGATAATATTAGACTTTTCTGGTCTAACGATTGCTCTGATCATTAACATCGAATTCACTCCTTGAATTTCAATTAATCTTGGATTAATCCAGAATACCGTGGGCCATTAATAATTCTTCCAGTCGATCCTGGGTCATAGGCTTGGGAATAACAAACATATCATTGCCGTCTATATTTTGGGCCAAAGTCCGATACTCATCAGCTTGGGGCTGTGCAGGATCAAAATCAATGACAGTCTTCTTGTTAATTTCTGCCCTTTGCACCATGTTGTCCCTGGGAACAAAGTGAATTAATTGAGATCCCAGTTCCTTCGCAAATGCGGTTAGCAATTCTAGTTCATTGTCAACCTTACGGCTGTTGCAAATAATGCCGCCCAGTCTCACACCGCCGGTATTTGCAAATTTTTGAACACCTTTGGAAATATTGTTGGCTGCATAGAGGGCCATCATCTCACCGGAAGCCACAATATAGATCTCCCGGGCTTTACCTTCCCGGATCGGCATAGCGAAACCACCACAAACAACGTCCCCCAGTACATCGTAGAATACATAGTCCAGATCGTTGGTATAGGCTCCCAGGGACTCTAACAAATTGATTGAGGTAATAATCCCACGACCAGCACATCCTACACCCGGTTCAGGACCACCAGACTCCACACATTTGGTATCCCCATAACCAGTTTTTAAAACATCCTCTAAATCAATATCCTCACCCTCATCACGCAGGGTGTCCAGAACAGTCTTTTGGTTCAAACCGTGTAATAACAGGCGGGTTGAATCAGCCTTAGGGTCACAGCCTACTACCATAATCTTTTTACCGGCCTCTGCCAAGGCAGCCACCGTGTTTTGCGTAGTCGTAGATTTACCAATACCACCCTTGCCATAGATCGCAATTTGTCTCATGTTTCATTCCTCCTGTTTTAGGTTTTTAAAAAAAGACCAGGCCGCTGGAACCTATAAATTCCAGCGGCCTCAACGCCAAAACACTCCATTGTATATAGGGAGGGTATTGTCTTAGTTAAAATACAAAACGCCGGTTCTATAAGAACCGGCGCCCTCGCCATTTGTCATTTGATACTACAACGTATCTTTTAAATTGATTTAGATTATAGCAAATCAATTAGGCTATATCAATGGGTTTACTCTATGAATACAGTACACTTTTTACTAAAGCAAATTATTTTAGAACCAGTTTCTTAAAAGGGGCTGTTTGCACAAGAACCATTCGGTTCATTGTGCAACAGCCCCTTCACTTTTTTCAATTTTAAGTCAATCAATTGGTGTAGATTTATGCCTATGCTTCTTTAGCAACTCTTTTATCTACCCGGATCGCTGTGTCGGGGCATACCATCTGACAGATACCACAGGCGATACATTCGTCATTGGTCTCTACCGAGGGGGTTCCGTACACACCCAGTACTTTGGACCAGGAAATGCACTTTTTAGGGCATTTTTGGATGCACAGACCACAACCCTTACACAGACCGGGGAAAAGAGTCCAATCACCTTTGGTTAATTCTAGGGTACGACCTTTGAATTCCATGATTTCCCCCCCTATTTCATTAGCTCAATGCCGCGATCAATGGCCTTGAAGTTCAGTTCACGCAGCTGAGGATTCTGTTCAAATTTGTAACCCAGTTTCTTTTCGATGGCGGCCTTGGCAGTTTCCACTGGAATCACTCCAGTGGCACCAATAACAGCACCCATGATCAGAATGTTAAACACCCGGGGGTGCAGTTCGTTTTGGGATATTTCTAAAGCAGGAATAGCTAATACTTTCTTAGCTTCACCTTCCTTAGGAAGATCCTCTTCTACACCCTGAATGCTTGCATCATATACAAAGACAGTATTGGCATCAACATATTGTTTGCAACGACGTACAGCCCGATCACTCAATGTAACCAGAATATCGGCTTTATCAAATTTAGGAGCTCCGATGGGCTTGTCAGCAATCTGCAGGAAAGCAATTGATACACCACCACGCTGCTCAACACCAAAGTTGGGAATGTAGAGTGCTTCGCGGCCCTCTGCATTGGCAGCATCAGCAATAATACCTGCTACGGATTGAACACCCTGGCCACCTTCGCCGGCCAAACAGATTTTTACAGCTTTAGCCATTCTGCTGAGCCTCCTTTTTAGCCTCGAAAGGGTTTTTCTTTTCCCCTACTTTGTAGTACTGAGTCATTTCTTTTTCAATAAAGGCCCAGGTCTTCTCAGCATTGGTCCGCCAGTTGGTGGGACAACCAGCCAGTGCTTCAACGAAGGAGAAGCCCCTTCCATCTATTTGGTTTTGCAGCGCTTTTTTAATATAACTCTTTAATTGCTTTAAGTTAGAAGTGGTACCGCGGGCAACATAGGCACCGTCTCCAGTGATGGCAGAGATCATTTCAGGTCCCTGGGTGGGCATACCGGTTGCTTCGGGGTCACGTCCATAGGGAGCTGTTTCAACCTTTTGTCCGGGCATGGTACAGGGGGACATCTGACCACCGGTCATGGCATAAACGGTGTTGTTGGCCAGCAGTACAGTTACTTTCTCATTACGAGAAGCAGCGTTAACAATGCCGCCAATACCAATGGCATAACCGCCGCCATCACCCATATATGCAACACAGATCATATCGGGGTTTGCCCGTTTGATACCAGTCATTACCGGGGTAGTACGACCATGGTGGGTTTGTACACTGTCACAGTTGAAGAAATCCCAGGACAGCAAAGAACATCCAATGTCACATCCGAATACAACTCTATCTTGAATACCCAGTTCATCAATGGCTTCGCCCAGGCATTTTAATACCAGGCCGTGGCCGCAACCGGGACAGAATTTATGGGGCTTGCTTTCTGCACGCCAGCTTTTAGGCATGGCAGGTTGTGGAGACACAGACATGTTGGAACCTCCCTCCTTAATTTGGCAAATCTTAAAGTACCTCTTTTGCTCTTGCAACAATTTGTTCTGTGGTGATACCTACACCAGGACGGAACAAAGGTACAATTTCAGCAGTTGCACCGTAAATGGCATCCTTGACCAGTTTGGCCAACTGACCCTGGGCGGACTCAGCAATCAGCAGTTTTTTGGTTTTGTTAGCAATGACCTTGAGCTGCTCCGCAGGGAAGGGGCGGAGGGTAATGGGACGGAAGAAACCTACCTTGTAGCCCTCTTCTCTTAATTCTTTTACGGCATCCCGTACGCCACGGAAAACCACGCCGTGAGCTACGATTACCAGATCAGCATCTTCTACATTATCCTGAGCATATTCAATGACCTCAGGAGCCATTTTTTCGTAATCGGTAATGTGCTGTTGCAGAACTTCAAATAGCTCTTCTTCGGTGTTATAGGTGTTACGGTAATGGCCAGGCTCACGGTCTACACCGGGGGTACCTGGTTTCCCAACATATTTTTCAGAGGGTACCCTTACATAACCTCTTTCCTCAGGATCGTACAGAGTTACAGATTCACGTAATTTTGCTTGATAACCATCGCCCAGCACAAAGGTGGGGAAACGATATTTCCACGCAGTATTAAAGGCTTTCAGTGTATAGTCAAATAGTTCTTGGTGGTTGCTGGGGGAATAGACAATACGTATTCCCTCACCGTTACCACCTTGGGTAGTCATAGTAACTTCCTGCTGGGAGTAAATAACTGTCGCAGTGGACGGACCACCGCGTTGCTGAACAATGGTTACGACTGGCAGTCGCATCATTTCAGCCATGGACATGGGTTCCTGCATCAGTGTGTTACCAGGACCGGCGGTGGCGGTAAAAGCCTTCAGACCTGCTAAAACACCACCCACTGTGGTAAAACCAGCAGAGAGCTCGTCTTCGGTTTGCAGGAATTTACGGCCATACTTGGGGATTTGACGGGTCCAGTAGTGCATAATTTCGTTCTGCGGGGTAATGGGATAGCCGTACATAATATCGGCACCTGCTGCTAAACAAGCCCAGGCAACTACCTCGTTACCAGTCATGAACACCCGTTTTTCTCCTGTAATGGGTTTTTCAGACATGATAGATACCACACCTCCTATTTTAGTAAAAGTTCTTTTTAGGAAACAAACCTCTTATAGCTTTATAGATTTAGAATATTCTCTGTATTTACTGAATTTTCCTTCTTTATAAATATGTATACTTTATTTAATATGTCAAATTTTCTAAAAATACGACATTTTTTACATATATTAAAACAATTCTTTACAAAAAGGTTGTTCTAATCACCCCTTTGGACCATACCAATTGACCGAAATTACATATATTACCAATTGTTTACCTGTCAAAAAATATCATAGATAACAAAACTGTTAATATTAATAAAATGTCACAATGTCGTGACAAAATCGTTCACATATAAACTTATTTTTGTTGTTTCCTAAAACAAAGTTCTAAAAAGGAGGGGAAAAATGAGCAGGGGCAAACTAAAGAAGGTTTTTCCGGGAGGTAATACCTGCCGTGGTTTTTTTTCATACTATGACAATATTATTAACCTGGATGCAACTAGAATCTTCGTTATAAAGGGTGGTCCTGGCGTTGGTAAATCTACATTTATGAGATACATCGGAGAAAAAATGTTGGACTTAGGCTATGATGTTGAATATCATTGTTGTTCATCGGATAACGGTTCATTGGACGGAGTATGCATTCCCTCCATTGGCGTAGCACTTTTAGACGGCACCGCCCCCCATGTGGTAGATCCCAAAAACCCAGGTGCTGTGGATGAAATTATCCATCTGGGAGACTACTGGAATGAAGATAGCCTGCGGCAAAATAAAGAAGCCGTCCTTAAATCCAATGCCAGGGTTGGTCGACTCTTTAAGATTGCCTACCACCAATTGGCCGAAGCTAAGGCTATAAAGGATGAATTAGACAGCTACTATAACGAAGCCATTAATATGGCCGGTGTCAACGGTGTAATTCATGACATTACCAAAGATATTCTGGATGATGCTCAATTCCAGTTTATATCAAAACCCCGGCAACGACATCTGTTCGCCACCGCCTTTACTCCCAAAGGTCAGGATCATCATCTGGAAACGGTGTTAGACGGTATTAAAAATCTCTACTTCATTACAGGGGATGCCAGTGCCGCCGCCTCAGAGGCAATAGGCACCATTGCCCAGGCCCTTTACATTCACGGGTTGGATACCGAAGTTTACCACTGCGCCTTTGAGCCAACCAAAGTCGACCTGTTAGTGGTACCGGACTTACAAATTGCAGTATTAAAGGATATTCCCGGTATTAACCTTAAAATCCAGGATATCCCCGGCCTGAAGAAAGTAAAATTTAAAGACCTTGGGCAGTATCTAGATCCAAAGCTTTTATCTGTCTATGATAAGGAAATTAAGTGTGCCTTTGAAAGACTTCATTCTGCCATCGGCAGGGCTACCTCTTACATTGCGGCTGCCAAGGCTGAGCACGATGTGATGGAAGAGTACTATATTCCTGCCATGGACTTTGATGCCATTAATGTTAAGCGTGATGAGATTTTAGCAAGGATATTAAGATATGCGGAGGAGTTTAAATAACTCTATATTAAGGCAAAACCTCTCTGAGAAATCTCAGGGAGGTTTTCGTTTAGGTAAGCCACCGGTGATAGAATATCTCTTAATTTTAACTGAAAGGCCAAATTCTGTAACAATAAATCAAGCAATGTCGTCTTAAAATTATGAACAAGTATTCGTTTCAAGATCAGTATAAAGTTTGTGGGGAGGCTAAAACATGATATTAAACGAAAAGACTCAATATATACGAGGAATAGAATTAATACGGGAAGAAATAGATTCCTTTAAAAAATATCCTTATTGTTTGCCTGCGGTCAAGACTCTAAGTACATTGGATTTTCACCCAAGAGTGACATTTATAGTTGGAGAAAATGGGACCGGTAAATCTACTTTACTAGAAGCAATTGCAATTGCCTTTGGTTTTAATCCAGAGGGTGGCACAAAAAATTTTACTTTTTCAACTAACAATACCCATTCCGATTTACACAAGTGTATTAAGCTGGTTAAGGGGTTCAAAAGACCTGAAGATGGCTTTTTTCTGCGGGCTGAAAGTTTCTATAATGTTGCCTCAAATATTGACGAACTTGACAAGTCCGGCCTTGGTAATAAAATAATAAACTCTTATGGTGGTCGTTCATTACATGCCCAATCCCATGGTGAATCCTTTTTTGCCACTTTTATAAATCGTTTTTACGGAAAGGGGCTGTATCTATTAGATGAACCTGAGGCAGCGTTATCACCCTCCAGGCAAATGGCCCTAATCTCTAGAATTCATGATCTGGTCCAAAAGGCATCTCAATTTATTATTGCCACTCATTCGCCCATTATCATGGCCTACCCGGACGCCATAATCTTACAATTAAAGGATACCTATGAATTGGTTGAATATACCGAGACAGAGCATTATCAAATCACTCGGCAATTTTTAAACAATACAGAAAGAATGTTAAATATATTAATGCAACCATAATTTCCTTCCCTTTTGACAGTATAAAAATTAGAAAAACTTGGCTTCGCCAAGTCTTTAGACGTCGGCGGAGCCTTAGTTTGCCCTTATGCATATCGGAAAGTTTTATACTTTCTGATATGCTAAGAAAGCCGGGCAGTTAGCCACGACTTTTTATTTTATATTTACTTTATATTATAAACCTCTTGAATATCAATAATACCCTTTCTGTATTGATCAACCTCATCTGTTAACTTAAAATTGTTTTTCTTTAATACAACCAGATAGTCTTTAATTTTTTTACCAAGATCACTTTCTGTATCCATAGCTACATTTAAATAGCTATTTTTTAGTTTTTCATTAAGAAAAGTGGTATCAACGACAAAAGCAGGAGAGTTATCCAGTCCATAAATATAGGCAGCTGCATACCACCCATACCATTGTTTTATCTCTTTGTACTTTACAGATTTTGGATAGGACTGTAAGTATTTCTCTGACTTCACTGCCCTCTTATACACCTCGTCCCAGGAGACATTTAAGCCGGCATCCACAGAGAAGGGGTTTTCAGATTCTATTGCCATAATCTCAAAATAGTCTTTAATTTCATCCGTAAGGTATTTGCCATATTGTTGATAGGCCATTTCATAGTTAATAATTGGATAAACAGAACCCTCCGGGCAGATAAACTTATAACCCATGGCTAGATTATCTTCAAATAGTTTTTTAAGGTCTTCATCTTTTAACTGCTGTATGGAGGAAGTAACAAGGCTACCATTTTTAAATGTTAGACTACCTTCTTGCATACTTTTTAGTAATCTTAGCTCAATCTCGAAAAAACCTTTTTGTCGCTGTTCAAGGTTCTTCTGCTGTACGCTTTCCAAACCCAAAACCATTTGAGAAGCGTTTTCCTTAGAGACAAGGGAAATGTTTTTGTTAATAAAGTCAATGACTTCTCTTTCAGCACCATTTTCCTGCAGTATTTGATTAAAACCATTCATTATTTCATTTTGTTTTGCTTCGGATTGAACACCTACCTCTTGCTTTGTTTCCTTTGGTGCAGGTTGCTTGTTGGCTTGTTCTGTTCCCTTTGAGCAACCTGTGAAAAGGATGGAGAAAATCATCAATGCAACAAACATTTTCTTCAAATAATCCACTTCCTTTTAAAGTTGTTATAAATATAAAATATATCTAATTGTAGAACGATCCAGGCTCAAAAATCGTAACAAAAAGGTTACAAATTAATATGTTTCCTGTCTTAGCATTTAAATGGTGTTTTTTAACTTTTTTGTAACCCTTTTTATCCTCTAACCCTTTATCCTTATCTTATAATTAATTTAGAGTTATTAAGGAGCATTCCTGTAAGGAAATAAAATGGTCTTTGTAAAAGAAAAGCACCTCCTGTAATATACTGGGTGTCGAGCTATCTAGGCGACCGACCCCTAATTTAATCACACAGGAGGTACTTCAAAATGAATTATAAACAAAAACAAAGAATTGAGCAACTCACTGAATCAACTTTAATTATTGGAGCCGATATTGCCAAATCTAAACACGTGGCACGTGCCCAGGATTTTAGGGGTATCGAGTTGGGGAAACGCTTGGTCTTTGACAACACTAGGGCGGGCTTAACCAAGCTGATGCATTGGATTAGAACCTTGATGGTAGAGCACGGTAAGGATCATGCTCTGGTAGGTATCGAACCCACAGGACACTACTGGTTACCAATGGCTGAGTTTTTGCGCAAAGAAGGTGTACCAGTTGTAGTTGTAAATCCGTTGCATGTTAAGAGAAGCAAGGAATTAGATGATAACTCGCCCACAAAGAACGACATCAAAGATGCAAGGGTAATTGCCCAATTAGTAAAAGATGGCCGTTACTCAGAACCCAACTTACCCACAGGTGTCTATGCGGAACTGCGGGTGGGAATGGTTCAAAGGGACCGTCTTAATCAAGACCTTAACCGAGTAAAAGGTAGAATCCACAACTGGCTTGACCGGTACTTCCCCGAGTACACAAGTGTTTTCAAAGATTGGGAAGGCAAAGCATCCTTGATGATATTAAATACTTGTCCACTCCCCCGGGAAGTCATCAAAACAGGCACAGAGGCAATTGTAACCCTGTGGAAAACTGAGATTAAACGGGCAGTTGGTATAAAAAGAGCTAACAAACTAATGCAGGTTGCTAGAGAATCCATCGGACTATCCACAGGGATAGAGTTTGCCCGTCATGAAATAAGGATGCTACTTGAACAATATGACATCCTGTGCAAACAGATGGAAATCCTGATGGAAGCAGTTCAAGAGTTACTGCAACAAATACCTGGAAGCACAGAAATGATGACCATTCCAGGAGTCGGTTTGGTTACAGTAGCCGGATTTCTTGCAGAAGTAGGCGACTTAAAAGGATATGAACATGGGCAACAAATCATAAAGTTGGCGGGCCTAAACCTAAAAGAGAACAGTTCTGGTAAACACAAGGGACAATCACGAATCAGTAAACGGGGGCGCCCCCGGCTGCGGGCCTTGTTATTTAAGACTGTGTTAGTCATGGTTGCAAAAAACCGAGAGTTTAAGGCCATCCACCAATATTTAATAACAAGGCATGGAAATCCCTTAAAGAAAAAGCAATCCATAGTTGCCCTCTGTGGAAAATTGATTCGTATTTTGTTCACCATAGGCAGTAAACAAACTCCATATGACGCGGAGCAAGTATTAGGCGTTGTACGCCAAGAGCAATTACAGGAAGCTGCTTAAAAGGCTATTAAATATTAACACTTATTCACAATGAATTGGATAGACAAACGAAGCACGGAGAAGCCGGGAACTAATATTTCCATACGGGCATGACCCAGCAAAGGAGCATACCTGGCCTCCACCCCTTGAGAGGTAGAACGAAGGAATGTAAGGGCCATATATTGGACCCCGTGAGACGTGGGAGGGTAAACCACAAGGGTACATGTGGAGATCCATTGTGCAACCATAATCTGTAAAATTAGGCGTAGCCTTTGATTGGCTACACCCCCACCAACCATATAATGTAATTTATTTAAAATTATTCCTTTGAACCTTGTTTGTATGTGCTTGAAATTGTAAGAATGAGTGAGTAAATGAAAGAAAAATTTATTTTATTGAGGGAGGCAGTTTAAATCATGAAAAAAGTTATAACCATTGGAATTGTAGGTGGTTTACTCTTTGCTACCGCATCCTATGCATTGGCATCCACTAGTCTACCAATGCCCACTGTAAATAAAGTAGCCTTCAGCCAAGCTGAACAAATCCCTGCCATTAACTTTACACCCAAAATTATAAAAAGCACCAGTGAATCACTGGAATTGGATCTGAAAATACCGATGCTGACGGGCCTAAAAAACATTGAACTTCAGAATAAAATAAACAACTTAATTTTAAATCAAGCTATGGAGCAAAAAAGCAACCTGGAAAAAGAAGCACTGGAATATGTCCAGGAAGCAAAGAAAGAAGGTTGGCCCATTCGTCCTTACCAGTTCCTACTGGATTATACCCTGCTGGAAAAAGAAGACATCCTCTCCTTTGCCGTAAAAAATTATGTCTACACCGGTGGAGCCAACGGCATGTACACCATTGATTATTACAACATGGACCTTTCCAAGAACGAGCTTTTTACCCTAAAGGATTTATTCAAAGAAAATGTCAATTATAAAGACTTTCTGAATAAGAAAATTAAAAGACAGATTGCAATACAGGAAAAATTTGAGGATAAAACATTTTTTTCTGGTGATATGGGATTTACATCCATCTCTGACTCCCAATCCTTTTATATAAAAGATGGTCAGCTTGTAATTTGCTTCGGGCTTTATGAAATTGCCCCAAGGTCAACGGGCATTGTGGAAATAAAAGTCCCAGTCAAAGAGCTTAAGGGATTGTTAAAGGATCAATACTTTAACTTACTGGGCCTTAATACCGAAGCAGTTTATGAAACAGTCGATGGGTTTATTAAAAAGGAAAATGTTGAGGTATATTTCCCACAAATTAAAAATTTTAAAGGCCAGTTGATTATGGATTACATAAACCAGGATTTAAAAAATGTCTTAGAACCTGCTATGCGGGAAGCTACGCCTCAGTCAAAATTAAATGTTGACTATGAAATAACCCGTCAGGATGAGAATATTTTAAGTGTGGTATTTAAGGGAGCCCAACAATGGGAAGGCGGGCAGTACAAAATCTTAAAAGCTCAGAATTTTGATTTGAAAACCGGTAACCAAATATCCGCCAAGAATCTGATTAAAAAAGATGAGACCTCACAAAGGGCCATCAATCAGTTGTTAACAGAAGCTACTAAGAATAACACCTCACTAAAAAAACCCTTTGCTGGTTTTGGAGATTGGATGGGTGTATATTTTACCGATAAAAATTTAGTCTTCCATTATATAGAGGATGATTCAGCAACGGATTATGTTCAGCTGGAGATTCCCCTAGAGAAGGTACAACCCTATCTTAATACCTCCTTTGGAGAAATGCCCGTTAGTTAGACTTAATGATAACCTTTGTTACTTAAATATAGAAACCGCCCCAAGGGGCGGTTTCTATATAGTCTTCAACAGACCCACCACCTGCTCGGCTGCCTCCATCACCGTTTCCGGCAAAGAGGGATGAGCATGGATAGTTTCGGCCATATCTTCTGCGGTGGCTCCTAGCTTTATGGCCAGGGTTGCCTCCGAGATCAGGCTGGTTGCCTGTGGACCCAGGATATGAACACCTAGTATTTTGCCATTTTCCACATCGGCAATAATTTTAACCAGTCCCTTGTTCTCGCCCATGGCCAGTGCTTTGCCACTGCCGGTAAATTGGGACTTGCCCACAACCACCTGGATACCTTGCTCCTTTGCCTGGGCTTCGGTGATCCCCACCGAGGCCAACTCCGGTGAAGTGTAAATGCAACTGGGGACTACAGCATAATCCATCTCTTTATGGCCGCCCATGGCGTTTGCTGCGGCCACTATACCCTCGGTGGATGCCACATGGGCCAACAAAATACCTCCTGTGGCATCCCCAACGGCATAAATATTGGGCACGTTGGTTTCCATATAGGTATTGACCACAATTCTTCCTCTTTCGATTTGAATGCCTATTTCTTCTAAGCCAAGGTTTTCCACATTGGGCCTGCGTCCCACCGCTACTAGAACCTTATCAACCCTAAATTCCTGGATGCCCTTTGGTGTATCTACATTAACCAAAAGCCCTTCCTCAGAGTTGTTAACTCCAGATACCTTGGCACTGGTGAGAATCGATATTTTTTCCCGTGTCATCAGTTGTTTTAACCCATTACTTACTTCTTCATCAGCAAAGGGTAAAATTCTGTCCATTGCCTCAACCAGTGTAACCTTTGCCCCCAGCTTATGATAAATGCTTGCAAATTCTACTCCAATGGCGCCCCCGCCGATGATTAACAGGCTGCCGGGAACATCACTTAACATCAATGCGTGGTTGCTATTAATGATTTTTTCGCCATCTGTCTCCAACCCCGGTATAACTGCCGGGCGGGACCCGGTAGCAATGATAATTTTTTGGGTTCTAAGAATCACCTGCTTAGATGGGTTAGAAACCGTTATTTCATTGGCACCGGTTATTTTTCCCTCTCCTTGGAAAACAGATATTTTACCGCTTTTCATGAGAAACTCAACGCCGGTATTGAGGCGCTTAATCACTGCCTGCTTCCGGTTAATAAGTTTTTCTAAAGCTACTTCGGGAACTCCTACTTCCACACCAAAATCCTTTGCCTTTTTAACTGTTTCCAATACTTCCGTGGATTTTAACAATGTCTTGGTGGGAATGCAGCCCTGATTCAGGCAGGTACCTCCCAAAGCTTCCTTTTCAACCAGAGCTACCCTGCCCCCCAGGGCTGCCGCCCTGGCGGCGGCGGTATATCCACCGGGGCCGCCGCCAATGACAACCACATCAAAAGTTTCGTTAGTCATCTAACCAATAAGCCTCCTTTGGGTCTGTTAGTTGGCATCCTGCTTGGGTTGATATTCATGCACGGTGCCATTGATCTCAAAGGAATAGGTGATTTTTGCCACTTTATTCATCATGTTAGCTGCCGAACAATAGACCTGCTCCGCCAGTTGCAGGGCCTTGTTTACTTTCTCCACAGGGACATTTTCACCTGTAAAGCGATAGATGACCTGAATGTCTCCAAAAACCTTGGGATGATCTTCAACTCTGTTACCTGTCACTTCTATTTTTAGCTCGTCAAAGGTCACTCGCATTTTATTGAGAATATGGGTAACTTCAATCCCTGTGCAACCACCCAGAGACATTAACATTAACTCCATCGGTCTTACCCCTTGGCCCTGACCACCATATATTTCTGCTGCATCCATGGGAATTGCTATACCGCTATCATCGGCACCTACAAATTTCATATTTCCTTCCCAGTTAATATGAACTTTCGACATATGTGTCCTCTCCTTTTATGCCAAATTTTTATGAACTTAAGCTTCTTGGGTTTTCAGAGATTTTACTGAACTTTTATCTTCGATGGGTGATGTTACAGATATGGTCATGATGAAGATACCGGCCACAACCGTGAAGCATGCCAGGCCCAGTAAACCTTTGGTAAATAACCAATTGAAGGCAGTTGCAATGGATATAAGAGACAGACCGCCAAGGGCAACTGCTACCATTGCTACATTTTTGCGCACTGTAGTAAGCTCACCGCCTACCCTAAATTTGCCGGATTGCTCCACTAGGGTAACCACTAGCATGGTAAGCATATTTAAGGACATACCAAAGAATACAGGGTGAACATTTAAGTAGAACTTAGCAGGATCCCAGTTACCCAGGGCATACCAGCTTAGGCCTGAGACGAAGCCCACTGCCAGGGAAAGGGATGCAGCCCGTTTGGTAGCCAGTGGCCAGAAGAGTGCTGCAACCACCGGGGCAAAGGTGGCACCATTGCGCAGGGTCCAGGCAAATACATTCCACCAGGCAGCCTGCTCGCTGCGCAGGTAGCCCAGAATAATCATGAGGGCTGTCAGAATAACCAGCGACCACTTTGTATAAGTTACTTTTTGCGTGTCAGTAAGGCTCGGGTTAATGGCCCCGGTTACGTCACGACCTAAACTGGTGGAACCAGAGAACTGGCAGGAAGCCCCCCAACCCAGGGCGCAGGACCAAATGCCCAGGAAGAACAAACCAACCAGCGGCGCCGGTAAAACCGTTGCCATATATTGTGGAACGGCCACCATGCCACGGGCACCATCCGGTACAACGGCTGCAGCAGCCAGACCGAAAAGAACACCAAAGAAAACAAAGAAAATGTTTGCTCCAAAGGCCATCAGCATGCCTTTACGTCCTTCTTCTGGTGTCCGGCAGGACAGGGCCATTTGGAATGCAGCCTGAGCCAGTAATACGTTAATCATGAAGGTTGCAAACCAGGAAATAATCACCTGCAGCCCCACCGCTGTGCTATCAAACATAGCAGGCTTAACCTCTGCCAGGTGCCTTAATCCTTCAATGCCAGGGTTAATGAAAAAGGCTGTTACACCAATAATAAACATCAGAAAGAACATAATGGCGTTAGCGGTTTGTGTCATAACAACCGACCACATGCCGCCGGCCTGCAGGTAAATCAAAAGCAAGATCGCCACAAAGGCAACAGATGTGGTAATGGGAATATTGGTGAATGCACTAACCGCCGAAGCAAAGGACAATGCTGTGGCCACGGACCACATGGGGAAGGTAAAGGCCGTAATGGTGCCGGCCACTCCCATTGCCATACGACCAAAGGAATCGCCAATCAAACCACTTACCGTAACCATCATGCGTTTACGGAAGGTTCCAATTAGAAGAATTGCAATAATAAGGACGTGCAACATCTCCGCTACACCGTACCAACCTGCAGAAATCCCTTTTAGATAAGATAATTCCATAATGGAAATAAAAGATGAACCTGAAAATAAGCCCGTTATACAAACAAATACCATCCAGGGTTTAAAGTTACGTCCACCAACCCAGTAGCTTTCACCACTGGTGGCTTTTTTTCTTACTATGTTTCCTAGAATAATCAGGATGGCTGTATAGGCCACTGCCAGCCCGATTATCCAAGCCCCATAAGCACTCATAGCATCTTCCTCCTTCAATTGTTAGTTTCTCAAAAGTCTTAACTAGTAATCTCTTATTATTACCCTACCACCGCCCCATGACACAGGTTTAGCGCGCTTGTTCTAGTTATTACTTTTGCAATGATCGTGCCAATGCCTAAATCCCCTAATAACCTATGACATCAAAAAAGCATGGTGTTGTAATGCACCATGCTTTTTTGATGTCGTATATAGGACGTAGCCAAAAACCTTTTATTCCATTTGTCACAAGCTGGTACATTTTTGTACCAGCTTGGATTGATTCCGCACCACCATAAGCTATTCCTCAACGGAGATACCCAGAGCCCTAGCTTTACGTAATAAAGTAGAATGGGCTACACCCAGCGCATCTCCAGCACGCCTCAAACTTCTATATTGTTTCAAGGCCTTTACGATTAGCTCGCTTTCAACCTGTTCTCTGGCCTCCTTTAAAGGAATGATCTCATCAATGGATATTTGCAGAGGACTGGTTGATGGTTTGCCAAAAAATGTTGGAGGCAATTGATCTGGGTAAATGGTTTCCTGTTCTGACATAATTATCAACCGTTCCACCAAATTAGCCAGTTCTCTGATGTTGCCGGGCCAAGGGTACTGCTCAAAAAGTTTGAATACTTCGGAAGAAAAAAGTCTGTGAAAGTTATATTTATTGTTAAATTTTTCTAAAAAATGCATGCTTAGAGGCAAAATATCACTTTTTCGTTCTCGTAGGGGTGGAATATGAATGGGTACAACATTCAAACGGTAAAACAAATCTTCCCTAAATTTCTTTTCTGCAATCATTTGCTCTAAATTTTTATTAGTGGCAGCAAGAATACGTACATTTAATTTAACAGCAGTTCGTCCTCCAATGCGGTAAATTTCCTGCTCTTGAAGGGCTCTCAGCAACTTAACCTGGAGGTTCAAAGGCAAGTCCCCTACCTCATCCAGCAGCAGTGTACCCCCGTTGGCCAATTCCATCATACCGGGTTTTCCTTCTTTATTGGCTCCGGTAAAGGCTCCCTTTTCATAACCAAATAGTTCCGATTCTAAAAGGTGTTCAGGAATAGCGCCACAATTTATTTCAATAAAAGGCCCCTCTGCCCTGGGGCTGTTGCGATGAATGGTCCTGGCAATCACTTCTTTTCCCACTCCGGATTCACCTGTAATCAACACGGTTGAATCCACCTCAGATACCCGTAGGGCCTTTTTTACAACCCGTTCCATGGCAGTGTCGTGAAAGATCAAATCCTTTTGGTTCTTAGTCCGTAAGGATTTTAATTCCTCGGAATACCGAGCTGATTGCAGCCTTAATTGGTTTAACTCTGTGAAGTCATGTAGGCTGATCACCACATGAACCGGGCTGTTTTGATCATCTAAAATAGGTGAACCAGTAATGGTCAACTCACTGAGATTCTCTCCCTGATAACGGGCAAAGGCCACTTTTCCCTGTTGCATAACCTCTTGAAACACTTTTATCACGTCGTCGTGACAGTCAAGGGGTATCTGTTCCAAGGAAGTTCCTGCAGGGTCATGGGAGGAATCCTGCAGTCTAAAATAACTGCTGTTGACCATTTGAACAACTCCTTGGCTATCCACCACAATGATCCCATCATAGGAAGCCTCAATGATGCTTCTAAGCCTTTGATTGGTTTCAAAGGCTTCAGCCAATTTATCCTCGGTATTTTCCAAGGCCCTATGAACTTTATTGATGAGATCAATTCTTGTTAAGACCCCTGTTAGTTTCTGCTTTTGATTAAAGATTACAAGTCGATCGATGGGTTTATGACAGATTTCACTAAAGCAGGTATCTTCATCAATAATCTGCAAGTTACGATCCATAACCACATCCACACGGGTTGCAAAGGTTGCTCCGTTTTCTAAGGCCTCCAATAACCGAAAAACGGTTAAGATTCCCACCACATTGTTTTCATCATCAACAATGGGAGCACAGTTCACTTTAGTTTGTTTATAGACCTCACTGGCATCTCGCAGTGTTTTACTACGATGCAGCGTCCGAGGATTCTCTAACATAACCTGCTTAACTTTCATTAAATTCTCCTCCAAAACAAAAGACATCGTTAGCATTCCTAATTATAACCTTCAGTTTACCATAAGATAAAACAAAAAGGCTATGCATGGAATGATAACCATGTCTTTGAATGAAGTCAATTTTAGAGGTACGTCATAATGCAATTACTACTTTATTTTACAAATTCTAGATATTCTTCCTCTGTCATTAAATCATCCAATTCAGCAGGATTTTCCGCTTTCAGTTCAGCAATCCAGGCTTCTCCCTCAGGGTCCCGGTTTAAACGCTCCGGTTCATCCCCCAGCACTTCATTGACAGCTAACACTTCTCCAGTAACCGGGGCATAGATATCTGAAGAGGATTTCACAGACTCCACCACCGTCATGGGTTCCCCGGCAGTGGTTTGTTCTCCCACCGTAGGCAGTTCTAAATACACAATATCCCCTAATTGCTCTGCGGCAAATTTGGTAATGCCCATGCGTCCCTTATGGCCTTCTACCTCTATCCATTGATGCTCTTTACTGTATTTTTTCATTTTTGTACCTCCAGGCTGATTAATTTTTTAAAACATTTGTTGCAATTGTCATGCCAATGTCCAATGGACTTAGTCAGCTTCGTTATTCCAGTCGACACATGGGGATAGTTTACTTTCTCATATGCCTGATATTAACCGAATGATGGTGTACAATTGCACCATTGTCTGGTTAAATCTTCTTGGTTCCTTTGTTTGCTACTTTTCTAAAATGCACCAGCCTGGTGCAATAATGTACCATATTTAATTATATCCATCTACTTTCTCTAAAAGATAATAGATTACTTTTAGAAAAACTTGGCTTGCGCCAAAGCCTATACATAATTTTACCTGGTATGGAAAAAATACAATAAATTCTTCTAGTAACTAGGAGTTCTTATGTTATGTTTAATTTATTTTTGGATGGCTGTTCACAGTGTTGTTTTTCTTTTTAAGGATATGGATTTTAGTAATTTATTACCAATATTTGATCTTCCCTTAAAGGATTTCCTTCAGTCTGTCCATAGTACAGCTACATTTCCCTTTGGTGAGACCATCGCCTTTCTTATGATTTTTCCCTTTGTTAAGAAGACAGGTAATTTAACAAAACATGTCTTAATTTTCATGTTTATTGCTGGCATCTTCATTTCTTTGGTTGCTATACGTGATATCACTGCCCTGGGACCCATGGCTGAGATCGAATCCTTCCCCCCCTATAGAACTGTCCGTCTAATTGATATTGCCAATATCATTACTAGAATGGAAATCCTCCTGGCCATTAGTTTTTTGTTAGTGGGAGTTATCAAGATATTTGTATTATTTTATGGCGGCACACTGGGCCTGGCACAGTTATTTAAATTAAAGGCTTATTTGCCATTGGTATATCCTTTGGGAGCCATTATTACTCTAATGAGTTTAGTAAATTTTAATAGTTATTTGGGAGTTTAGCCTTTGCCATTGATGTTTACCCTTACTATAGTCTTTTGTTTCAGCTGGTTTTACCACTCATCTCCCTTATCGTAGCAATAATAAGAGGGGTGCCAAAAAAAGGGGCATCAAACCCATGATTTTTCTTTTGATTCTGACCTTTACTACCATGGCTTTTTTTGAAATTCCAGCACTGGTACAAAGACAGTATTGGCGAGAGTTAGTTGTGTTTTTATCCCTTTGGCTATTGGCCTTCGTATTAAGTATCCTTTATGCCCTCGGGATCCAATTGCCCAGCCCCGCAGCTTTGATTACAATTGTTGTTCAAGGCCTTCTTACCTAATTTAAACTACTTCTCATACCCTATAGGGCACGAGAGCCTTTAGGCGATAGCGATAGCGTAAGCCTTAGTTACCCTTATGCATGCAGGAAAGTTTTATACTTTCCTGCATGCATAAGGGCGTCTGTATAGACGCCTCTTAGTGTACCTTCGTAAATTGATGGAGTACAGGGCAATCATGACCAAGATACCGGATAATAAAGGAGAAATACGAAGCCGCGTGTTTAACCAGCCTATAACTGAACCAGCCAGTATGCCAGAAACCATTGCCAAAAAGGTACCTACCCAGGGATTATGACCTTCAAGAATGATACTGGCTGCCACGGCAGCTCCTAGTGTAAAGCTACCGTCCACTGTCAGGTCCGGAAAATCAAGGACCCTGAAGGTTAAAAAGACCCCCAGTACCATAACACCCCATAGTAAACCTTGCTCCCAAACGCCTAAGCCAATTGTTGTCATTTTTCCTCACCTATTTTATGGTTTTATTTGCCTTCGCTAGTACTTCTTTGGGAATAGTTAAGCCGATTCTTTCTGCAGCCTTAAGGTTCAGGATAATATCGGTCCCGACCTGGCCCTGAACAGCCATTTCTTGGGGTTTCTCACCCTTTAATATACGTAACGCCATTTCTCCGGTGGTATATCCCAACTGGTAGTAGTCAATCCCCACTGTGGCCAACGCACCCTGTTCAACAGAACTGCTCTCTCCGGTAAATATGGGAATTTTGTTTTCTTCCGCTACTTTGATAACAGCAGCTACCGAAGAAATAACCATGTTGTCCGTGGGCAGGTAGTAGGCATCCACTTTACCGACTAGTGACTGAGCTGCTTGCATAACTTCATTGCTGGCAGAGACCGATACTTTAACCAGTTCTAAATCAAGCTCCGGCACCACCTTGTCCGCTGCTTCAACTTGTACCGCGGAGTTAATTTCGCTGGAGTTATAGATAATGCCCACTCTCTTAGCAGAGGGAACAATATCTTTTATCAGCTTTAACTGATCCTTAACTGGGTTCATATCCGTGGTCCCAGTAACATTGGTGCCAGGCTGTTGTAAGTTCTTCACCAGTTTCGCGCTGATAGGATCAGTTACGGCAGTCATAAGAATGGGAATTTCACTGGTTTCATTGGCCATGGTCATAGCCGAAGGGGTAGCAATGGCAAGAATCACATCTTTCTTATCCTGCACAAACTTGCGGGCAATGGCCTGCAGGTTTCCCTGATCTCCCTGGGCATTTTGATAATCAGCAATGAGCTTTTGGCCCTCGGCATAGCCGCCTTCCTTTAGAGCATCCAAAAATCCCTGTCGTGCTGCATCTAAGGATGGGTGCTCCACAATTTGGATAATACCAAGATTTACTTTTTCAGCTTTTTCCTGTTCTTTAACTCCCTGAGAACTTCCACAACCGCTTAACCCGAGAAGGGATACAATTATTAATAGGGATAATAAGTATTTTTTCATTTTGTTTACCTCCAATATTTTTTTAAGATAACGAAAAGAGCAATACCAAACAATAAACCCTTTGAAAATTGCATCCCTCCTTTACTTCAAAAAATAAAAACTCTCCGTCCCTGAAAGGGACGGAGAGTTAATCCGCGATACCACCCAAATTGGCATAATAGCCCACCTCTACAAGGTACAGGAAATGACACGTACTAAATAAAAAAGCATTTCATCCTCGAAGGGACGAAATGCTTGATTTCGCGGTACCACCCTAATTGCTTAAATGCCGCTTAAAAGTACGGGATGTGTCACATCCGATACCTCTTCCCTTTTAACGGCGGGAATCCCCGGCTACACCTACTAATACAAACCTTCAGCACAGCAACTCCGGAGAGAACTTCAATCAACCATACCTTAAAGAAGCTTCCAGTCTGTGGCTTCTTCTCCCTGAAAGGCTGGGACTAATCTACTTTTCTCCATCATTGTCATTAACTTTTAATATTGAATATAAGGTTACCATAGGTATTTCTGTACGTCAATATGTATTTCCCCCCTACAAAGGACCATGATTTAAAGTTCTTTGAGAATTAGCTCCTCTAGCGGTATTTATGGTCTTGGTGCAGGATAATACTTAAACCCCGGCCTTTGCCGGGGTTTAAGTAGACATTATAAATAACATCCAAAACCTTTGAAGTTCCTTTAATCAGCTTGTCGTTAGTCTTCCTCTTCAATTGTCCACTCTTCCTGCCAATTCATAATTTTACTGATTCTAGCTGAGTTACTATTGATAAAATGTGTGGCAAACTTATCAGCATCTATTTCCGATGCCTCATCATCCTCAGTTAAAAAGTTGTTCTCAAATTGATACCTATGTCTTAGCTCATGGACCAAGGCATGCAAAGAATACAACTGTTTACTGTGAAAATCATCTCCATCATCGGTTTGTGCGAAGATGCAAAGGTAGGCTACGTCAGATTGAACATCATAGCTACCCTCTAGCTTCCCCATAAATTCCTCCAAGGAAAAATTAAAACACTTTGGAAAGAATTTTAAAATATCAAGCCTACTCTCATAAATAACTATTTTACCAGGTCGATAATCTGGGCCTAATATCTTAATAATACTTTTGATTTGTTTATTAGTGATATAGTTTTCATTATTTAGAATAAGCATTTCATTGCCCTTTTACATAAAGATTTTGTAATATGCCTACAAAATTGATCAGTGCCTTTTTTCTGGATGCCTGTGCCAGAATTTTACCAGTAATTTTTTATAGTGTCTACAAATAAAGCTAACTTTAATAGAAATTCAAAGAAAACTTGGCTTCCGCCATACACTATAGGGTACGAGAGCCTTTAGGAGATGGCGTAAGCCTTAGTTGCTTTTATGGCAAGTCGGAAAGTTTTATACTTTCCGACTTGCCATAAAAGGATTTGGTATCTCCCACTGGATAACCAAATCCTTTTCCTCTAAAGTTTATAGGCCCGGGCTAATATTTGAATGGGGTGAATAACCTCTTGGTGTGTAAGATGAAAAATTTGTAACTGACACATGCCGCACTCCGTAATTACCTGATCTACGGCCATTTCCTGTACCGCCCTAGTTATATTTTGACCAATCTCTTGACTAATTGGATATTTTTCTTTCTTAAAGCCATAGCTTCCGGAAAGGCCACAGCAACCAGCATCCAGGTCCTGGACCTGCAGTCCTGGTATACGCTGTAGTATCGCCAGAGAGGGAACCCCGGAACCCGCAGCCTTCAAGTGACATGGTTGGTGGTATCCCAGCTTTAAAGAGACATTACAAAAATCAGTTTTTAGTTCACCTTGTTCTAATAATTGATCTAAATATTCAAAGGCATCCATCACACTGTATTCACTGGTATCCAGATCAAAGAGTTCATGGTAATCACGGCCCAAGGTGAGGTTACAACTGGGACATGTAGTAATAATCTGATAGCCCTCTGCGGCATATTTTTTTAACTTCTGGATATTTCTTTCAGCATGCCCCTTAGCCACATCTAAAAAACCATTGGCAATAATGGGCAGGCCACAACACTCAAACTGGTCCACCATCACTTCAATGTTATGATGATTGAGTACCTTCACTAACGCCAGCCCCACCTCGGGGTTATTATAGTTCACATAACAACCGGGGTAGTAAAGAACCTTTCCTTTGCAGTTAGCTAAACTTTGCGGCTTGTATAGTTGTAAGAAAGTTTTTGGGGCATACTGAGGCAGCGTCATTTTAGAGCTTACACCCATTACCATTTCCCCCAGTATCCTCAGGGGCTTTATACCTCCTAATACATTTACCAGCGAAGGGGCCAAACGGGACATTTTCCCCATCATTTCCACCCGGCACAATAACTTATCCCGCAAGGGGGCACCGTGCAGGGATACATATTCTCCCTTAGCCTTACAGTTCATAACCGATATACTAACCCCCGAGGGACAAACCACATCGCAGGTTTTGCAGTTGCTGCAATAACCAATGGATGGATGTACAGCAGCTGGTTCTTCTAACCGAAAGCGTTCCAAATCTGGCCCATTCTGCTTGGGACCAGCAAACTTATCTGTGACCCTGGCAACAGGGCAATGGCTCACACAGATAGAGCATTTTATACAGTTGTCCAGAGCAACCCGATCTCCCTGCGTCATGTCTACACCTCCCCCACAAGTTTACCGGCCTTATAGCCCGTGGCCAAGGCAACTCCGTTGCCGCATTTCTCTATGGGATAATTAGCACCGGCTAGATTGGCACCAATCACCCTGATATTCTTTATTACCACTTCTCCCTGGGAATTCACCGGTTGCAAATGGTTATTAACCTCGATACCAAACTTACTAAAGGGATGACCTTCTAAGGATAAAAATTCCTTTGCGGACCATTTTTCATCCAAGACCTTAATCGGTAGATGAAAGACAGTTTCTATTACCTTTCCGGGTTGAGCCTCCATGCCGCCCCCTAGAAAGGAACCCGTTGCTAAAATAATGGATTTTGCTGCTATTGTCAGGTTCTTTCCTGAACCTTCTGCCAATACTTCAGTACAATGTTCTCCCAATACGGTTGTACCTATAACTGTGCAACCTAAAATAATTTCTACACTTTGTTTCTTTAGATGATGCAGTAGAGCCTGTTGCAGTCTCTGACCCGGTAGCGACGGTGGGATATTGGTCACTTCATAAACCTGTACACCCAGACTCTCCACCAGGTTTAGGAGCACCTTTGTGTGCCCTCGCTCACCTAGTACCGGCGGCATCAGAATGACCATCTCCTCTGCCAAGTGGGGCTTTATCTGAGACACTAACCGCTGAAGAACCTCGTCCTTCTCCAGCAAGTAAGCCAAATTATTGGGAGACAGTTCGATTTTACCCAAATCCAACATTAAGGTAGTCAATTGGCAATCTGCTGGCAGATTCATATTGTTTTTTAAATTTGTGGTCAATACCTCGGGATAAAAGTCCTTTAGACCTTGAAATCCCATAACCAATATATTTTTAGCCCTGGGCAACTCCCTTGCAGCCATACCGGCAGGCGCCAGATAGGTGGGTCTAACGGTACCTAATGCCGTAGGTAGCAGCCAATTGCCTTTCTCCGCAACCTCATAGGCCAGCCCATTTTGTGAACAAATCTGCTGAAAAAAGCTTAGGCTTTCTTCTAGGACGTCCCATACCTTTGCATAGGGATGATCCTTTTGGGCAGCAACCATTTTGATGATTTCTTGAACTGGGTCTTGGCAAATTTCCTCTGGATGGTCCAAGCTGTAGCCCCAGAGATCGATACAACCCGAGGAAAGGCCCAAGGCTCCCATGCCCTTTGCCACCAATAACACTTTTTTTCCGCTATCCGCAGCCTTGGCTGCAGCCATGAGACCAGAGAGACCTGCTCCAATAATTAGTACATCTGTGTTTTTTTTCATCATTTCATTCTCTCCATGCCAAATAATGTACAGTAAATTGCAGTGGACAGCTGAGCTTCTCTCATTTGCTGCCCCCACATTACCGGTCGGATCCCCTTCCAACGTTTCTGCAGAAATTTGGTTAAAAATTCCTTGTGATTACGGGTCCAATCATAACTACTAAGGGCTCCCAGGGTACGGTAACTGCAAAAGGTTCCCTGACAGGTACCCATACCTAGTCTTGTTTTTCTTCTAATATCACCCAGGGTAAAACTGTCCCCGTCCCTGGCTACAAAGTCTATTTCGGCAAGACTTACGGCTTCACACTCACAAAATACTTTACACTTATGGGGCTCCTTTTCTGCTTCTTCTAAAACTTTTACAAAATTATCGCCTAATCGATCCGCAGCCTTCTTAGCACCGGCAACACCAAAAACCTTTTTGCCCCGTTCCAGTATTTCCTTCGAAATTGGGTTGGTGAGTGGTTCCTCCGCCGTACGACTGGGTGCATCTACCCCAAGCTTTTGGGCTGCCATATCCACGGTCTTCTCGGCCATCAGTCTGAAGGTTGTAAATTTTCCTCCTACGATACTAACCAAACCATTGAGTCCATCCTGCTGTTGGTGATCCAGCAGCGCAAAGTTTCTGGTTACCGCTCTACCGACTGCTCCATTACCAGCCTGGTATAACGGTCTTACACCAGCAAAGGCTCTAATCATACGGAAATTCTGGAGTTCAGGGATCATCTCACTGCCAATTTTTATTAAATCCAGTACCTCTTGCTGTCCCGGCTTACTGCAGGATGGTTCATCCACCGTGATTGACGTGGTTCCCAGAATGGTAATGGTTCCATGGGGAACAAAAATATCTCCATCTCCCGGTGGCCTTAAGCGATTCACAACCTGATTGGTTAAGCGATGATTATAGGCTACTAAAGTTCCTTTATCTTTAATAACATTTACTTCCAAGCCTGCCATGGCAGCCACTTCTCCGGCCCATGCCCCTGCTGCATTAATAACCAATTGGCACTCAATATATTTATGCTCCCCTGTGAGTTGGTTGGCTACTTCCACTCCACAAATTTTACCGTTACTTTGCTTTATGCCGATTAACTTATGATAAGTCAAAACCTGCCCCCCGTATTGACGGGCGGAGTTAACATTGCTCCACAGCACACGGAAGCCATCCACTGCACAGTCTGGTACCCGAAAGGCCCTGACAATGTCCGGTGATAATACCGGATAGGTTCTGCGCAGTTCCCCAATCTCAACCTCCTCTGTCGGAATACCCGCTTGGGCACAGGAACTGATCCACTTATCTGTATAGGACGGGTCGTCTTCCTTCAGTTGTACAAACAAGCCACCTGTTTCTTCCACACAATTCGGGGCAATTTTGCGCAGAATCATGTTTTCTTCTATGCACTCCCGGGCTGCCTCTTTATCTTTAACGGCGTAGCGGGCACCACTGTGTAGCAGCCCGTGGAATCGGGAGCTGGTACCATGGGCCAGGTCCCCCTGTTCCACCAGTATGCCAGAAATACCTCTGAGGGCCAGGTCCCTTAAAATACCTGTTCCGGTAGCACCTCCTCCGATTACAACCACCTGAGCTCTATCCGTTGTCATACCCTCCAACCTCCGTTTATATTCTCTTTTTTATTATTTAGAAACCAAATAGCCGCACAATAGCAGGATTCTTTCATCCTGTTACTGTGCGGCTTCTCCATATCTCAAGCCAATATCAAATTAAATAAAGGTGTAAACGTTTGAATTTTTTATATTATACAACAAAACTTGTTCTTTTGCTAGATAGGTCATTGCATATTCTGTATCTGATTAGAAGAAAGCCACACTAAACAGTTTTTCCTGTATAGAGTGGCTCATTTCTGTTTTCCCTAAAAGAACTTATTCTTCAGTAGCCCAATCCATGGAGCGACCAACTGCTTTTTCCCAGCCATTGTAAAGCTTATTTCTCTGGTCTTCTGCCATAACACTTTCAAATTGATAATCTAGTTTCCATCTCTTGGCCAGTTCTTCTTTGCTTTCCCAAAATCCGACTGCCAGTCCGGCCAGATATGCAGCGCCCAAAGCCGTTGTTTCAATTACCTGGGGTCTCTCTACTGGTACACCAAGAATATCTGCTTGGAATTGCATCAGTAGGTTGTTTGCCACAGCCCCGCCATCCACTTTTAACGCCTGTAACTTAATATTGGAATCTGCTTCCATTGCTCCTAATACATCTTTCGTTTGGTAGGCCAAGGAATCTAGGGCCGCCCGAATGATATGTTCCTTTGTGGTTCCCCTGGTTAGCCCTACGATGGCTCCCCTGGCCCGCATATCCCAGTAAGGTGCACCTAGCCCGGCAAAGGCAGGCACCAAGTAAACTCCATCAGTACCATCTACCTTGCTGGCAAAATATTCAGAATCCGGAGCAGATTCTAATATCTTCAAACCATCCCTTAACCACTGGATGGCAGCACCTGCGATAAATATACTACCTTCCAAAGCATAGGTTACTTTACCGTCCAATCCCCAGGCAATAGTTGTTAAAAGACCATTCTTGGATTCATAGACTTCGTCACCTGTGTTCATCAACATAAAGCAACCAGTACCGTAGGTGTTTTTGGCCATACCTGGCTCATAGCAAGCCTGTCCAAAAAGGGCTGCCTGTTGATCCCCAGCTACACCAGCAATAGGCACAGAGTGACCAAGGAATTGATCCGGTTGAGTATAGCCATATACTTCACTGGAAGCTTTGACAGTGGGCAACAGGCTCATCGGCACATTTAGATATCCCAGTAATTCCTCATCCCAACACAGTTCACGAATATTGTACATCAACGTACGGGAAGCATTAGAATAATCTGTCACGTGAACTTGACCACCGGTAAGTTTCCAGATAAGCCAGGTATCCATGGTTCCAAAAAGAAGTTCGCCCTTTTCAGCCATTTCACGGGTACCGGGCACATTATCTAGTATCCATTTCACCTTGGTGCCAGAGAAGTAGGCATCCACCACCAGACCTGTCTTCTTTTTAAAGGTTTCCTCTAGACCTTTCACCTTCAATTCATCACAAATCTCAGTTGTACGCCGGCATTGCCAAACAATGGCATTATAAACTGGTTTGCCTGTGTTCTTATTCCAGACCACCGTTGTTTCACGCTGGTTAGTAATACCAATGGAGGCAATTTCCTCAGGTTTGATACCGGTTTTGGCAACGACTTCGGCAATGACGCCATACTGGGTACTCCAGATTTCTTCGGCATTATGCTCCACCCAACCTGGCTTAGGGTAAATTTGTGTGAACTCCTTTTGGGCTACACCTACAATGTTGCTATCTCGGTCAAATAAAATTGCCCGACAACTGGTTGTCCCTTGATCCAAGGCCAGTACATACTTTTTCGCCATCATTGTATCTCTCCTTACCTGTTCATATTATTTAAGTTGAATTTTAATTAATTAACTAGGCTAAAAAGAAGGCTTTATAGAACAGTGCTCCCAATACACCACCAATAACTGGTCCTACAACGGGAATCCAGGAATACCCCCAATCAGAATTTCCCTTACCTGCAATGGGCAACACTGCATGGGCGATACGGGGTCCCAGGTCACGGGCAGGGTTAATGGCATAACCTGTGGTACCACCTAAGGATAAACCAATGGAAACGATCAAAAGACCAACAATGAATGGGTTGATACCATCAGCGAATTTATTTGCTCCAATGGCCAGAATACCTAACACCAGAATAAAGGTACCAATAATTTCACTCACTAAGTTGCCAAAGTTGTCACGGATGCCAGGTCCTGTACAAAAGATACCCAATTTTGCTCCTGGGTCATTGGTTTCTTTCCAGTGAGGCAAATAATGAAGCCACACAATGACACCACCCAGGAAAGCACCGATAAATTGAGCCAAGATATAAGATGGTACATCCGCCCAGGGAAAACTACCAATTGCCGCAAGACCTATGGTTACCGCCGGGTTCAAGTGGGCTCCACTAAAGCCGCCAACTGCATAGACAGCCATTGCTACGGCTAAACCCCAACCCGCTGTGATAACAATCCAACCACTGTTTTCTGCCTTAGATTTTTTAAGTAAAACACCAGCAACAACACCGTCACCTAAGATAATTAAAATCATTGTACCAATAATTTCCGCCAAAAATGGTGTCATAAAAAATCTTCCTTTCTTATACTATTTTTTGGCGCCAGACTCTGTATTACAATGTTACCAGATCGATCTTACAGAGTTAACCGGCTATACTTTCCAGAATTGAATACAATACCTGCTAAGACAGATTTTACACCCCCCTTTTTTGAATACACTACTAAACCCTTTGGGTCGTGCTGATGTTGATCCTTAGTAGAGAGCAGTGGCAGGACAAGGATGCCTTAGTAAAACTTGGCTTCCTCCATACCCTAAAGGGCACAAGCTTCGTTGACGCCTGCCGAAGCTTAGTTTGCCCTTATGTATAGCAGAAAGTTTTATACTTTCTACTAGAAAAAAATAACGACTCATATAGAACATTCTTATCAATGTTCCTTTGAGCCGTCTCCCTCTCTCCTGGCCAGGCTAGAGTAAAAACAAAAAAAAACCCCATGTAATAGTTAACAAGCATTAACTATTTAAGGGTTATTCTCCTAAACTCCAACCAAATATCAAATTGTATATTGGTTTAAGTGGAAACTTCTATGGTTAAGATTATACTCCATTTCGATTCTAAATGCAAGAAAAATATAAATACTACAATAATTGTGAACTTTATAGTTAGAACCATAATTAAGCAAATGGCATATCCCTGAGATAACTCGCCATATACTATAAATTCCACAGAGCCCTGCGACTGGTGGAGATAAAATCAATACCCATTGCAAAGGCTTCTTTTACATCCTCCGCCGTTTTTAATAAGCCACCCCCAAGAATAGGTATCCCCAATGCTTGTTTAATCTCGTTAACCACATAGGCTGGTACAGTGGCCGGTAATATTTCAACTGCACTGGGCTGAACGTTTTTAGCAATCCGTATACCTGTTTTTAATGAAGTAGAATCCACCAGAAAGATTCGTTGAATCACAGAGATCCCTTCTTCATGAGCCGACTTCACCAAATTGGATTTTGTTGTTACAATACCCGCAGCGCCCATTCGCTTGAGGAGTCTTACCCCTGCCCAGTCTTTACCAATTCCCTCTATAAGATCGATATGTACAAGGAGATTTTTACCCTCTTTATTAATTTTATTAGAAACTGCAGGTAAAACATTAATATCCCCACCAAGAAGAAATATTGTCTTTACTTTCGGGTGTTTAATAGCCTCCTCTAAATCTTCCAGTCGTCGAATGGCGGCACCAATTCTATTATAGAACAATACCTTTTCTTGAAAACCCATTTCGTTACCTCCAACCTAATAGCACCGGATTTACATTTTTCTCTACCAATATATACTCTCCTAAAATCGCGAATCTATTTTAATAATCATTTTGCTTGCTTAACGAACTCCATTGGGCTTTTAAAACACTTTATCGTTACTTTAACTAATTTTTTAAATTAAAAATTTTATTTTGTTGATGTATTATTGGTAAAATCAATATATAATATAATTAGTCTTACTATATAAAAAGTCTATTTCCTTCGATAATATTCAAACTTTTTAAAAATACTAATACTCTATACCTCTAAAAAGGATTTCCCTATTTAGTGTCGAATAGTGTCATGTGAATTTTTTTTAATCTCGACCCATGTGTGATTTGTCACAAATGACTTTATTATAAAAAATTCATTAACATACAGTGGAGGTTTTCATGATTCAGGTTAATAACTTTCGTGAGGTTGTTGAGTTAAGAAAAACTTGTGGCAATCAGGATTCCCATTCCTGTGACAACTGCTCTTGCCCCTTAAAGGCGAAGGGTATTTTAGGCATGACTGTCTGTGAGTTGGTTACTTCACATATAAATACTGAACCCAAATCAGTTGAAATTGTTTGCAATTGTTCTGTGGAAGATGACCCATTGGGCATTAAAGATTTTTTTGAACACTGTGAGAAGGGCTATATCCGACCAACTTCTCGTCAGATGGATTTTATGAAACGTCAGCATGAAAAATGTACCCAGTGCCCTGCTAATACCCGATACACCATGCACCACGACAAATTAAATATAGAAATATCACCCCACCTTTGCACAACTCTAAAATCTACCGCCCAAACAATTCGAGATGCTGCCAAGGGTAATTCATGTTGTTTGATACCGAAGGTTCCTAAAAAATTATCCCATAAAGCTTTTTCATTAGGGAAATCATTATAAATAAAAAGCCGAGGATTGGCTTTAACATCCCCGGCTTTTTATTTACTTGTGGCAAATTTGGTTATCCTAGGTTCTCTCGAACATTTTTGTTCGTTTTCATATAAACTCTCTAACCCAATACTGTCTAATATCTCGTTAATTAAGTCCTTATCCATTTATTCTTTCCTCCATTCAAGTTGGTTACCCAATTAATATATGTGCATTTTCTAAAAAATATGCCTGTTTTTTAAAACATTAAGAATCATAAAGTCAGCTTGCAAAAGCGCTTCTATCTGATGTATAATAATGCTAGCTCGAAAAATGCTTGGATATACGGTGAACTTTCTCTATTGCCAATGGCTGCGGGGAATTTTTAGGTAACTGTAATTCCCTAGCACGGGCAACTATTAGAGGAGGTTTTTCCATGTATCAAGACAAAACTTTAACCTGTAAAGACTGTGGTGCTGATTTTGCTTTTACCGCATCTGAGCAAGAATTCTACGCAGAAAAGGGTTTCACCAACGAACCCGGTCGTTGCCCCGAGTGTCGTGCCGCTCGTAAAGCTGCCAACAACAGAGGTAACGGTGGTTTCAACCGTAGAGAGCGTCAAATGTTTGACACCATCTGCTCTGCTTGTGGAAAAGAAACTCAAGTTCCTTTCCAACCCCGTGGTGATAAGCCCGTATATTGCCGTGATTGCTTCAGACCCCGCAACAACTGGTAATATCCAATAAATAATTAGGTCGTATAGAAAAATCTATACGGCTTTTTTATTATTGCCAGAGAGCACCATTATGCGAGGTAGCCGGTGGATTGGCAGTAATGCAACGGCCACCTGTTCAGCAGTGGCCGCTGCGGAGAGAAGATATTAAGGCTTATCCCTGCAAATCTTGGGAATAAAATGATACTGGAGGTTAGCTTACTGCCCCTGCTTAGAATAATTTGATTATCCCTTCCTATAATTGGACTATTTAATACCATTCCCGGCAATAAGTATCGAACAGGCAACTTCACTTCTATCACCCTTTTTAAAAGACTCTCTCTAGGAGACCAAAGGTGAGGATTGAGAAAACTCAATTTTATTCCTAGAAGATTTCTTTGCCTTATAAAGTGCATTATCTGCAGATCGAATGATTTCTTCGACAGTTTGACCATGCACTGGGAATACTGCCACACCCATAGAAACAGTAACCCTGCCACAGGGAAGGCACTCCCTCCCCTCAAAGGGATGATTTGCTATATTGACACGTATTCTCTCAGCCACATCATGGCTTCTAGCAACATGGGTGTCTTTGAGAATGACAACAAATTCGTCCCCACCATACCGGGCAACCATATCTTCATCCCTTACTGCAAGGGTAAGAATATTGGCTAATTCCTTTAATAAGCGGTCTCCTGCCAGGTGCCCTAAAGTATCATTAAAGGTTTTAAAATAATCAATATCCATCATAATTAAGGAAAAAAAGAGTCCTCACTTAAAGAGACCACCCGATCTATCTGTTTAATAAAGGCCCTATAGTTAAAAAGACCTGTCATAGCATCACGATCTGCTTTTTCCCTTAAATCCTGATTTTCTAAAGCCACTCTTTTCTTTTCCAACCATTGCACTGTGTTATCTCGTACCACAGCCATGCCACCTAAAACCTTGTCTTGCTCATCCTTCCAAGGGATTGTATCAACTAACAGACAAACCTCATTTTCATTAGGATCTTTTACAATTATTTCCTTTCCTTTTTCGAATTTATTTTCGTGAATTGCCAAAGCTAACACACGTCCTGGTTCCCCTGCCTCCGCCAGAGGTCGCCCAATCATATCGCTTCTCTTACAGCCACCTAGTAAAAAACAAAATGTATTATTTAAAACTGAAATACGTCCTTTTTCATTACCCACTAATATGCCGTTTGAAGTAGCCTGCATAACAACCTTTGTGAGCAAATACTCCCTGCCAAGCTTGCTAATACCCCAAACAACAAATATTCCTAAGGCGATGGTAATTAATATTGAGATTACAACTGCCCGCCACCCCCGGGCTTTTATCCCCTCTTCAAGAACGGTAATCTCTTCGCCCAGTCTACGGTTTTGAAATTCATTAATATCCTTGGCTGCCTCAATAATTTCCCTAACATTCCCTCCATGCCGAACATTACCAATGGCAATGGTCATATTTTGTACGGTCTTCTTTCCTTCAGTGGTATGTACTAAATCCAATAATTTTGTATTTATTTTTTCAATTTGGGATAATGAACTTTCTGTCTTATCGGGATTGGATATGACTTTTTCTGCTAAGGTTAAAACCTGGGCACTCAAGGAGATTTTTTCTCTGCGTTCTCCCAATTTATTTAAAACTTCAGCCTGGGTATAAAAGGTAATACCCATTTGAAAAATAAATAACAGCAGTAATGACATAACTAATGCAGTCATTGAAACAATCATTTTTTTCCTTATATTGGGAAGATTAATCATCGCCTCACCTCAACTCATTTTTTTAAAATTTATTATTAAAAATATCAAATACGTTTATTATTTTCAATATTCAAAAAATGTGCTGTCTAGATTTTTGTCATTATCTTTCAAAACAAAAATCTGCCCAAGACAGATTTTTGTTAGGTAAATGAATTGCATAATTGTTAATCCAGAAAAACGTGAATCCAAGAGTACAAAATAGCTTAATTTTTTAAAATGAATTAGAACACCATTCTTTGCCCCATTGAGCATATAGGGGTTCCATCAAAGTCACAGCCTTCAGGATGGTCCTTAGAGCCTCGGGAGTTAATGGGGATAATGCTTGATTCACTTGGAATTGGTTTACTAAGCGAAAAACCACATTGGAACCGAAACCTTATATCATTAGATAGTCTTTTTACTAATGCAGCGACTGTAGGTATTTGTTCTAATTGTTTTGCCACTAATGCACGAATCATGTTACCGACACAGTGACCCTTTGGACCGAGAACCGCCCTTTTAACCACATTAAGGGCAGGAGATAGATCCAAAACTGAAAGAACCTTTTGCAATTTTGTCTCTGGTTCAAATTTTAGTAGTTCTTCGAAGGAAAATAGGTTTGGTTGTAGAAGATACAAGTAACTTCACCTCTCTGGTTGTTATTTGTTGGTACTTATATCTTTTACCAGAACAGGGGTGAAGTCCTTTTTTTACCCTTCAGAAACCGCTAAAATATTGGACTCAGAAATATGCAATTTACTCACTTATTACAAATGGCTTAACACTGCGTTCTTGGTAAACGTAGTTATCCAAGTGATAAATGAGACTACAACCGATGTGCTGGTGCTGTAAATATTCTCACTAGGAGCGGCTATGCTAACTTGTCAAATTTACTATGAGACCAGCTTTGCACTTATAACAAAGATGATGAATAACATGACTTAAGTCTTGTTATCTCACATTTTTGGGGAAGTCCTCTTTATTTTGTAATCATTCATAAATATAGTCTATTTTTTACATATTTCTAGTTTTTCCCTAAATAGACGTTTATTGGTTGTATTTAGCCAAATGGGAATCATGAATAACCAAAAAATAACCGCGCTTTCTTCAAAAGGGTAAATCTATGCTTGGGTGAGTCAGGTGACGGTTCTATGACTCATTGAGGAACGTTTTTATGATGTTCGGTTTTTGAAGATTAAAGTTATAGATATATTGTCTATAACTTTTCTGTTTATACTAAGAACGATTATACGAGGAGGTTTGAGAATGATTAAAACAGAACAAAAGTCGAATCGATTGATAAATGAAAAAAGTCCATACCTGCTCCAACACGCTCATAACCCTGTGGACTGGTATCCCTGGGGTAATGAGGCTTTTGACATGGCTAAGCGGGTGGACAAGCCCATCTTTCTAAGTATTGGATATAGCACCTGTCATTGGTGTCATGTGATGGAGCGAGAGTCCTTTGAGTCCGAGGAAGTGGCAAAGATATTGAATGAGCACTTTGTCTCTATTAAGGTGGACCGGGAGGAACGCCCAGACATTGACCAGATTTATATGAATGTATGCCAATCCCTCACGGGTTCCGGCGGTTGGCCATTAACCATCATGATGACGCCGGACCAAAAACCATTCTTTGCAGGTACGTATTTTCCCAAGCAAGCACAGTACGGTAGGCCGGGGATAACGGAAATACTGGAAAACGTAGCTTCGTTATGGAAAAATGAACGCCAACATTTATTAGAAGTTGGTGATAAGTTAGTTTCCCATATGCAGTCCGAAGCATCCACCGCCCCAGGGCAGCTACCTGCCGATATCCTGGACAAGGCCTACCATATATTTGCCCAAAACTATGATGCTACTTACGGCGGATTTGGCACAGCACCCAAATTCCCAACGCCCCATAACCTGATGTTTCTACTGCGTTATTGGCACAAAACCGGAGAGGCAAAGGCCCTATCAATGGTGGAAGAAACCCTGGATGCCATGCACCGGGGTGGTATCTATGATCATATTGGATTTGGCTTTTCCCGCTACTCCACAGATAAAAAGTGGTTGGTACCACACTTTGAGAAGATGCTCTATGACAATGCCCTGTTGGCCCTTGCCTTTACAGAAACCTATCAGATCACAGGTAATCCTCGGTTTGGCCGTGTTGCCAAGGAAATTTTCACTTATATTCTAAGGGACATGACTTCACCAGAGGGGGGCTTTTATTCCGCAGAGGACGCAGATTCTGAAGGAGTAGAAGGAAAGTTTTATGTATGGCGGCCAGAAGAAGTGATCAGTCTGCTGGGCCAAGTGGATGGGGAACTCTATTGTCAGTATTACGATATTACTTCCACAGGTAATTTCGAGGGTGAAAGTATACCCAATTTAATCGGCCAGGACCCCTTTAAATTTTCTCAGGATTTGGAGATAACCCTGGGGGATCTGGTGGAAGGCTTAGAAGCCTGCCGGAAAACATTATTTGAAGAAAGAGCCAAAAGAATACACCCCTACAAGGACGATAAAATACTTACTGCCTGGAATGGTTTAATGATTGCTGCCCTGGCCAGAGGTGCCCAGGTGTTCCAAAGCAAACGCTACCTTGAGGCCGCCTCTAATGCCATGGGTTTCATATTTGACAGGTTGCAAAGAAACGATGGGCGCCTGTTGGCCCGCTACCGGGAATACGAAGCAGCATACCCTGCTTATCTGGATGACTATGCCTTTGTTATCTGGGGACTACTGGAACTCTACCAGGCAACCTTTGAACCTAGACATCTGCAAAATGCTGTTTATCTCACCGATGATATGATTGATTTGTTCTATGATGACAAACAGGGGGGCTTTTACTTTTATGGCAAGGACAGTGAGCAACTCATTAGCCGCCCCAAGGATATTTACGATGGAGCCATTCCTTCGGGTAATTCGGTGGCCACGGTAAACCTTTTTAAACTGGCTAGGCTGACAGGAAACTCCCGCTACGAGGAATTAGCCAACCAACAACTGCAGGTCTTTGCCGACGAACTGGCAAGATATCCGGCCGGCTATTCCTTCTTTATGATGGGAGCCTATTTACAACAGGAACCACCTATGGAAATTGTCATAGCTGGAACCAAAGAAGACCCCTCACTGCAGCAAATGATCAACACCCTCCGGCAAAATTTTCTGCCCAACGCCTCTGTGTTGGTACGTTATGATGATGAATTCGCAAACAAATGGAGTCCCTTGCTACCCCTATTAAAGGATAAAACTCCAGTCAATGGTAAGGCTGCAGCCTATGTTTGTCAAAATTTGGCCTGTCAAGCTCCACTTACTGAACCTGAGGCCTTGCAGAAAATGATTGGCAAATAAATAAAGGGACAACTCTCAAAAGGTCGAATAACTCCGGTAGACAGCTAATCGGAGGGATGAAATATGGAAAAACATAAATTTTCAAAGGTATATCGGGCATTGAACTGTCTTACTCTCTTTCAAGGAGTTGTTCAAGATAAGACAGTTCAGTGCTATCATAAGCTCCTTGGGACGATCATGCAGGGAGAAACTACTTCGCCTTTGGATTTATTAGCAGAATACCACAGGCTAGTAGGTCTACTGCTGGAGGAAACAATAAAGCCCCAGATACCAGTAGTTGGCAACCCCTGGCAAAACCACCTATTAAACAGAATTTTATTTGATGATCATATTTATGCAAGGCAATCCGTGTCTGAACAAAATATACCGCCCATGGTGGAGGAAGCTTTTTTGCACGATCTTAACAACTTACAAATAATCTGCCTGGAAGGTTGGCAAGTAATGGAACAATATTTTTCTGAGACACCGGGCGTATTTTCAATCAAAACCCATGCTCTTCCTGAGATGGCTGGTCATCATCCTTTATCTGGTCAGTTTACCAGCATGAAAAAGAAACTACTTGCGGCAATCCACTGGCCCCACCACCTAAAGGATTTTAAAGACTTTTATAAAACAGCTGGGTTTGGGGAATTTGCCCGTTACTGGGCCTTTCGCTGGGAAGCCGGCGCCCATGGATTCCACTTGTCGGCCATTGAAGATCCAGACCCCATCCAACTGCAGCAGTTAATCGGTTATGAACGCCAAAGAAAACAAATTTTATCCAATACCGAACGCTTATTAAAGGGACAAAGTGCCCATAATTTATTGTTATATGGAGACAGGGGCACTGGTAAATCATCCAGTGTTAAAGCACTGCTGCATAAATATGGTCCCCTGGGGCTGCGATTGGTGCAAGTATCCCGCAAAAATCTACATAGCCTACAAAGTCTTACTAGGCTTTTGCGTACGCTTCCTCAGAAGTTTATTATTTTTATTGATGATTTATCCTTTGAGGAATCTGAAACAGAATACAAAGAGTTTAAGACCCAGCTAGAAGGCAGTCTAGAGCAGCAACCTTCCAATGTTTGCATTTATGTAACTTCCAATCAGCGAAATTTAATTAAAGAGTATTTTGGGGATCGCACAACTAAGGTGGTAGATGGTGAAATACATGTGGGGGACACCATGCAAGAAAAATTATCTTTAGTAGATCGCTTCGGTCTTAAAATTACTTTTCTTGCCCCAGATAAAGAGGTCTTTCTGGAAATCGTTCGAGAACTAGCAAATCAGGAAGGTATCCATATGGACCCTGCCGCACTGGAACGATTAGCCATCCAATGGACACTCTGGAATAACGAACGTTCCGGCCGTACCGCCCGACAATTTATTGATCATATTAAAGGCAGCGAGGATTATGATATTTTTTAAATGTAAAAAGCCTCTATCATAAGGTGGTAGAGGCTTTTTTCTACAACTAAAAATCCTTGTGACTTTCCTGTTGCAACATCACATGAACCATCGCATCCAATTCTTCATCGGTTAGTTCCCGCTTGGCTTGTTCTCTTGTTACCCGAAGGAATGGGGCCAACTCACCATTTAATAATTTTTGCTGATCAAACACATTTAAGCGAGCTAGAATGCGTTTGGGACCAATAACATCGTCTCCAAGAAAATAATAAACATTAATACCAGTGGCCAAGGCAATAGCTTGAACAATGGCAACATCGGAAGTTTTCTTGGGGTTGAATTGCTTTAACCCTTCAATATCCGATACCTCCAGCATGGTTCTGTTGGCCAGTTCTCCTATGGAAATTTTCCTTAATTCAAGCATTTCTTCAACTCGCGGAAAAATATTTTTTGCCAACCTAAGTTCCTCCTGACACTATACAACTTACGATTATTCCTTCTTTGGGAGAAGAAATTATCTTAGTTTAAAATCCCCTAATCATCCACTTTTAAATCCCTTAACAGCTTGTTACCTATGGGTTGTAGATTAAACTTTTTCCATCCCAGATCCTGAAACCAATTTGATAAAGTGTTCTACAACGAGGGGGTCAAATTGAGAACCTGCACAGCGTTTTAATTCTTCCAAAGCATATTCAATGGAAAAACGCTTTCGATAACTGCGATCGGAAGTCATGGCCTCAAAGGAATCTGCCACTGCAATGATTCGAGATATAAGAGGAATATCTTCTCCAGCCAGCCCCTCGGGGTACCCCTTACCATCGTATCTTTCATGATGATAACGTACAATGGCGCCCAGTGTGGAAAAGGTATCAATTTGTTTAAGAATATTGGAGCCCGTTACTGTGTGCTCTTTGATCTTGGTATATTCTTCTTCCGTTAAACGGCTAGGTTTATTTAATATGTGTTCAGGAATGCCAATTTTACCAACATCATGAACTAGGGAGGCAACATAAACCAACTGACTTATTTCCTGCAAACCCATTGCCGTAGCAATCATTTGGGCATATTCCGCAACCCGTTCTGAATGTCCCCTCGTATAATTATCACGGGCCCCAATGGCAGCAGAAAAGGCCAGAATCGTCTGTAGTTGCTGGGCATTCATCATTTCTTTGAGACTTTCATTTCTTCGTTCCAAACTACGCCACATGGTGAGGTCTTTATAAAGGGCGTATATAGCAGCTGGTTTCCCCTGAGCATTCCTTAGTATGCCAGTGGTAGTTTTGCAGACAAAGTGACTATTCAGTAAGGGGGATTTTAAAGTGGTTTCTTCTTCGTGATATTCACGACCAGTTTCCAGGGTTTCGATAAGGGGGCACAGATATTTTGCCTGATAGTCGAATTTTTTTCCACCATATAAAGAGTCAATCATGGATTTACCAATCAGTTCACTTGCTTTTATATTGAGGAGCCTGCTAACAGCAGGATTGATAGCAATGATGTTACCCTGACAATCTATAACGGTAATCAGATCTTCAGAAGACTCCATAATCCTATGGGTAAACTTCTCTAATTCAGGTATTCCTGCTGAAAACAACCTCTCTGACATTGTTACCTCCATAATCCGATCTCTATGACAATTTTACCCTGTAAGGCACGTCTTTACAATAATAATTAATCCCCTAAAACATAGAAAAAGGCTGCTACAAAGAGCAACCTATACCTATTATACTTTAAAGACTTGAACAAGTTCCTGAAATTCATTGCCCATATGGGCTAACTCTTGAGAAGCACTGGCTATTTGCTGCACCGAAGCGCTGGCTTGTTCCGTTGCCGCAGCAAGGTTTTGTGCACTGGCACTGTTCCGTTCAGCTCCCTGGGCAATTTCATCGATGATGGTTACGATTTGCTGAACCTGTTCCAATATTTCTTTTAGGGACTGCCCAGCTAAGTAAACCACCCTTGTGCCTTCATGTACTTCTTGAGCACCTAAGTTCATATCCTTGACAGCTTGCACCGTCTCTTGCTGAATTTGCTTTATAATAGCACTGATTTCCTTAGCAGCATGGGAGGATTGTTCCGCTAATTTTCTCACCTCTTCAGCAACCACTGCAAAGCCCTTGCCCTGATCTCCAGCTCTGGCAGCTTCAATGGCAGCATTCAGTGCCAGTAAATTGGTTTGGTCTGCAATACCAGTTATGACCTCCGTAATTCTTCCGATTTCCTGGGATCGATCACCCAGTCTAACAACCTGCTCAGAACTCTTATCCACTTTTTGAACAATTGAATTCATTTTATCCACTGCCTGTTTTACTGCCAAGTTGCCTTTTTCGGCTGCTTTCTCAACTTCCTGGGATACCTCCACAGCATTACTGGCAGCGGCGGCTTCCTGGGTAGCAACACTGGCCAGTTCTGTTGTTGTACCAGTAATTTCTTCAACTGCAGCACTTACTTCTTGACTGGTAGCTGATAGTTCTTGACTATGAGCAGCCAGGCTATTGCTCTTTTCAACCACTTGCTTGGCCATGTTATGGAGGTTTTCTACCATTTTATTAAAAGCCCTGGCAAGTTGGGTTAATTCGTCATTGCCCACAATTTTTATCCTTTGGGTTAAATCCCCCTCAGCAACTGCCCCTGTTTCACGAACTAGCTGGTTAATAGGCCTGGAAACTGCTCTGGATGATAAGATGCTGAACATAATACCCATTAATACAGCAATTACACCAAAGGTTGATGCAATTTTTTGAGTCTCAACACTAATTCCCATGGACCGATTCTCAGAGTTTTTACTTTCCTGTTTCTTGTAGTTAACATAACCTGTTACTTCTTTTTTCAATTGTTCGAAAAGAGGGTCATAGCGTTCTTCCTTTAACTGTTTTGCCACTGCATTTTGGCCGTTCTCTACTAAGGGAACAATTTCAGACATATACAATTGACTCAATTGCTTGTTCAATTCCCTCACCTTAGTAATGCGATCTAGATTTATTTTTTGCCGGGTAATTTTAATGAGTTCATCCTGTTGTTTCAAAGCATAGTTTAATTTTTGCTCATAAGCCTCTTTGTCTCCAGGTTGACCTGTTATTACATATTCCTTGGCCAGGCTGTTCTGTTCCTCAATAAACATGGCTATGTCCAATCCTTGCATGGTTCGAACATTATGTTTTTGCAAGCCGTCAATTTCAAGCGTCACTTCATGCACTTTGAAAACCATTACACCTGCTAACAATCCTGCCAGCAATAGAACCACACAATAACCTAACACAATTCTTGTGGTTAACTTTAATTGCACATTTCTCCCCTCCCCGGTCAACTTTTATATAATGGCAAAAAAATCTGTGACAAAACTATATAACAATTAAAAAATTGATTTCAACTGTTTTTTCATTTTCTATAACTATTTTTCCGTAATTAAAACCGGAGTAAAGTTTAGGAAATCGGCGCTTACCAAATGGAATTTTATACCCCAGGCTTCACTGGGTAAGCGGTAATTTCTTGCTCTGTCATGAAGGTGCCCGTAAACCACTCTGCTAACCTCAAACTCAGACAAGATGTCAATAAAATCGGACCGCTCATGGGTTTCGTTAGTGGGCATAAAATGCATCAATACAATAATTTCCTCATACTTCCCTTTGACACTTCGTAGGGAATTTTCTAAGCGAATTAGTTCCCTTTTGTATATCTTTTCGTCTTCTTCGGTAAACTGGTGACTATTAGGACAAGTCCACCCCCTTGTGCCACAAATAATTGTTTCCCCCACCACTACATGATCATTCTGAATCAGTTTTACATTTTCTGGCACAAATTTACGCGTTTTAGAGATGCCCTGCCACCAGTAATCGTGGTTTCCCGGTATAGCATAGATGGTTCCTGGCAACAATCCCAGGTAATCTACATCATGGCGCGCTTCTTCTAAGCGTGTGGCCCAGGAAATATCTCCGGGCATTAGTACAACATCTTCTGGTTTTACCCTGGCACACCAGTTCTCATAAATTTTCTGGTAATGCCTTTGCCATTCGGGGTTAAATATATCCATTGGTTTATATAGTTCTGTATCATCCCATCGCTGGGGGTTTGCCGGATTAATGAAGGAAAGGTGCAAATCACTTATTCCAAAGAACTTCACATTTACGACTCCCCTTCCCTTGTTATCTCACCCTAGGAGACATTACTGCATCTCCATTTTTTGGTACTTTAGCATATATTATCCCGCTGGTTCCGGGGTTGTCAACCTCGTTATATGGGAATTTTAAACTTCTCCATAAACCAGTCATCGTTAAATTTTCTGCGTTTGAAATAACGCTGTCGCTGTTGTAAAACATCACTCTCCAGTATAACCTCAGATATTACTTTTCCAATATTTTTTAAAAAGTGATACATATTAACTACACAGGCCACCCGCTGGGGGTTAAAATGACTGAATGCCATATGAATACCATTATAAGCATATTCCTCCATTGTAATTGAATAGGGATGTTTGCTTCGAAAATGATGCTGAATAACCACCGATGGGTCTACCTCCACCCGGTAACCAAATAACCAGAGTTTCAGAGAAAACTCGGCGTCTTCGAAACCATAGGTACGAAAACCTGTTTCAAATCCTCCGACATCATTAAACACATCCCGGTGTACTGCCACACATCCCCCTGGCGCAATGGGAACTTCTGCAACATCACCGGTACTAGGCAGCCAGCGGGCCTCCAACTGCTTGTTCCAAGTCATGCCATATCCAATGGCATGGTTCATGTTCATGTTGGCAATGCCGGGAGATACTGCACCGGAACCCCTTTCCAGAAGACCCTCCGATAGGTTTTCCAGCCAATCAGGTTCCACTGTTATATGGGCATCGCAAAACACCAATATCTCGCCGGCACATTGCTGGGCCCCTAAATTTCTGGCATTGGCTGCTCCAATGCCAGTGGTGTTGATTAATTTAACGCTGGAATAGATTTTGCTTCTATTAAGGAACGTACAGCAGCTATCCGTAGAGCCGTCGTTAACGACGGTAATATCATAGGGAATCCTGCATGGGGTTTCTAAAATTGACTCAATGGTTTGCTTTATGAGCTTACCCTCATTCTTACATGGGATAATGATCGACACTTGGGCCATAATTTTCCCCCTTAGACAATGTTTTTATCATTTTATGAACTGAGGGATAAGAAATTGTCCCAAGTTGAAAAATTAAAAAACAAGAATAAAAAGTACCAGTCCAGCAGGACAGGTACTGAAGAACTTGATATGAGATTTTCCCACAGGTATTCTCGTTAACACCAGCGAAACAACTTATCGGAGCACAGTTGCTTGGCACTTACTTTTGAACTTTTAACATCCGAAGGATTGAAATCGCCGCATAACCCCGACTGACCTTTTCATTAGGAACATAGCTTCCTTTGCTGTCAGTTTGCAGACCCAGTCCCAAACTCAGGGCCGCATATCCCTTTAAGTGCGCTGGCACAAGCTGAGCATCCCGGGTTTGTAGGGAGTAGATATTAGAAAGTTTAGCTGCACCGTCATAATCCAGGGTATTAATCATTAATTTTGCTAATTCTAACCGCGTTAATTCCTTATCTAAATCCTTGGTTTCATTAGCTTCAAGAATGCCTAAGCTAATAGCCGCATTGATTAGACGTTTTGTCTCTTCTTCCTTTTCTTTACCTTCTTTTAACATTGTATAAGGGGTCGGCATCTGCCAGCCCCGGCTGGCCACCAGCATTTCCACTGCCTCAATCTTGGTGATATTACGATCCGGATAAAACTTGCCGTCCGTAGTTTTGACAATCTTTGCTTTAGCCAGTTGCCTAATGGCATCTGCTGCGGGATGGCCCTGAAGGTCAGTAAAATTAGTAGTTTCTTTGGGAACAATGGTCTCGCCACGACCGTTTAGGTATTTTCCGGTATTGGCATCCAACATATAGGAGGGCCGATCCTTTAAGCGATATACCAAATTAACCTGAGGTCGGTTGTCACCTCTGTTTCTGTTAATATACTCCAGTCCGAGTCCACCGTTGGCCAAGAAGGTTTTGGTGGCCTGTTCCTTGCCAATTCCTTGGGATACCGTGGGGAATTTAACATTCCACCAGTCCATACGGTAGCCGGTAATCTCCCCAGTGTTGCCATCAACCTCGATATCAAAGCCATTGTTGGTAAAGGGAATTCCATTTACCACTCGGAGGTAAGAAAAATGATAATTGCGGGTAATGCCCTTTTCCAGATAATCACTGTTCAGGCTATTGTCCAACTTAATTTCAGCAAATCGTCCAGGTTGCAGTTTCTTAATGAAGTCCTCTGCTTTTTGCCTAGCCTGTTCTAGCGTGAAAGGTGGTTTCGTTACCTTTCCTTCGTCAGAGTCCTTCTGCCAGATGTTATAATAAACAAGTTCACCGGTTACCGCATTAACTCCAGCGCTAATGCTTTGCATATTTGTTGAATCTTTTTCACTGTACCAGTGAAAATTCCATTGTTTTTGTTCCGGGAACTGATAATCCTGGCTTAGCCTGCTTTCGGACAGCTTTAACTCTGCGGGCACTGCAATAATATCTTTAACCTTTGCCATTGCTTTTTCCGCACTGAGAAGGTTTTTTATTTTATCCACTTCTGCCTGCTCCGCTGGTGTCATTTCTTTTCTAACGGACTTCGGCGCTTCACCTGCTCCTCCCATGTCACCGTCATAGCTCCCATACAACTGCCCTTCGATAACCTTGCCGGTAAAGGCATCAATTATTAAATTGGCACCCTTTTTGACCCGGTATACTAATTTAACCGGTGTATCCTTGGCACCGCTTGTCCAAGGACGAAAGTACACAAGTTCTATATTTTCGCCAATAACTCTTTCGGCCTCAGTTAAGGGAATCTTTCCTGCAGTGGTTGGAAAATTAATGTTTTGATCCCAGTCTAGACCAAACCCTATTAATTGACCTGTATCCCCATTTACCCGAATGTAAACATTGTTATCAGGATAGGTCACACCATTGGCCACTCTATGAAAGTTATAATAGTATTCCACCGGTCCCCTATCTCCGAAGCCATAAAAGGGTTGGTCTTGGTTGGGCATCAGTCTGGTCTGGGCAGCATAGTTAGGCAATAGTTTCTGTAGCCATTGCCTAGCAACTTTGCTCCCTTCATCGTAAGAGTACCGGGGAAGCCCACTGTACTGTTGACCAGGGGCCTGTTCGTCCCAACGATCCATACCAATAATATCACCGTTTGCTGCATTAATACGTACAGAAATATTTCCCTTGGGTTCGGATTCACGGGTCCAGTTTAAGTGCCATTCAGCTTTATCTTCGTAAGAATTAAAGCCACTTTCAAAGCGATCATACTCATCGGTAATATTAAACTCTGCCTTAGCCTTCGCAATGGCCTTATCCAGTGGGAATTTAGCTATGGAAAGGTCCCCCTCAATTTGCGAAGGTTGTTTTGGAAGTACATCTTTTCTAACATCGGCAGAGGCAGCGGAATTAAACATAAAGCCGCTTACTAGGCAACCGGCCACAAGGGCGCTGATTATTTTCTTTGAAGACAAGTCTGTTCACTCTCCTTAAAAGACTGACTTCCGCCTGAAGTATACGAGAGCCTTTGATATACTCTTCGAAAACAAGTACTCTTTCGAGCATAACCTAAAGAAGGTCACAGGTCAGTAGGCGGAAGGTTATTTTAACCCCTAGGCATATCAGAAAGTTTTGTATCTGTATATCTAAGGGCTTATAATATAGACGCTGTATCTACCAATATGTAACAAGACTTCCAGAAAAAAAATAAATGTAAAAACCTCGGCAAAGCCGAGGTCTTAAACTAAAAACCTTGATAGTATCTATAAAGTGTTTGGGGCATTAAATAGCCTCCTCTCCCTGTTCGCTTGTTCTTATGCGAATGACATTAGTTACAGGATAAAGAAAGATTTTTCCATCACCAATTTCCCCACTATGAGCCGCTTCACTAATAACCTCAACGCATTTATCAACCCAGTTGTCTTTGACAATAAGTTCAACCTTAACCTTGGGTAAAAGGTTTATGCTATATTCAGCACCCCGATAGACCTCTTTTCGCCCCTTTTGGTGACCGCAGCCAATGACCTGGGAAACAGTCATACCATGAATGCCAAGTTTATTAAGAGCATCTTTAACATCCTCCAACTTACCAGGACGGACGATGGCTTCAATTTTAGTCATCTTTACTTCCTCCTTCTCGAAAAAGAAATGAATTACATTAACTTTAACTTAAACAGTTTTAACCGTTGAACCAGCTAAGTTTGAGGAAGTCTTTACTTCACGGGTAATGGAACCACCAAAGGTATCTGCATAAGCATAGGCAGTTTCACCATGGACGCTGGTGTCCAGACCAAATACTTCATCACCCTCAGATACTCTCAGGCTGGTAAAGATACTGATAACTTTAAGGATTAAAAAAGTAACCAGAGCAGCAAAAGCAATAGTAGCAGCAACACCAATCAATTGGGTACTCAATTGGGCAGCATTGCCATAGAATAACCCATCTGCCCCTGCATCGTTAACAGACTTGCTGGCAAATAACCCTGTGGCGATGGCTCCCCAAGTACCACCAACACCATGAATACCAAAGGCATCCAGAGCATCATCATAACCCAGTTTTGCTTTAACTACTGCCACTGCAAAGTAGCACAGAGGACCAACCACTAAACCGATGATAACAGCAGGCATAGCACTTACAAAACCAGCAGCGGGAGTAATGGCCACTAGACCAGCCACAGCACCCGATACACAGCCCAGGACAGTGGGTTTTCCATGGTGTGCCCATTCAGCCAGTACCCAGGAAAGTCCCCCAGCAGCAGCGGCAATATGGGTAACTGCAAAGGCACTGGCAGCTAAACCATTGGCAGCTAAGGCACTGCCCGCATTGAAACCAAACCAACCAAACCAGAGTAGAGCGGCACCAAGAACTGTCATAGGCAGGTTGTGGGGAACCATTGGTTCACTACCGTAACCCTTTCTTTTGCCAATCACCAGTGCTGCAACTAAACCAGCTACACCAGAGCTAATGTGTACAACGGTACCACCGGCAAAGTCCAAGGCACCTAATTGCATTAACCAGCCACCACCCCAAACCCAGTGACAAAGGGGAGAATATACAATAGAAACCCAAATTACAATAAAAGCTAGGAAGGCCTGAAAACGCATTCTTTCCGCAATGGAACCACTTAAAATAGCTACTGTAATAATGGCAAACATCATTTGGAAGGCCATGAAAATAAAGTGGGGTATTGTACCGCTAGGCTCTTGCCCAACCCCGTTTAACCAAAGGTAATCCAAACCACCAACAACACTGCTAATATCAGTACCAAAGGCTAAAGAATAACCATATAAGACCCAGATAACAGAAACAACGCATAGAACAATAAAACTCAGCATTATGGTACTCAGTACGTTTTTCTTGCGAACCATACCACCATAAAATAGTGCCAGTCCTGGTGTCATAATCATTACCATTGCAGAAGAAATAATAATAAAAGTCGTATCCCCTGTATCAGTGGCGGGAGTTTCTCCTGCCCAAGCGATTGCCGGCAGCAGCAACAGAGTGAACAGTGTCATAAATAATGTTTTCATTCTGTTTGTCATTTTAAACCCTCCTAGTAATTATTATCTGAAGCCTTTCTGGGGGTACCCTTCCAGTTAAGACTCCTATAAAAAGTGAAGGCTTTGCCCTTATGTAAATCGAAAAGCTTTATACTTTCTGCCCTAAAAATTAAAACTTTTCATTTATCAGTGGTGCCATCAAGCGGTATGATAGTCTGATTTGCCAAGAACAAAAAGTGCCCTCTGGTATAAGGCGAACTAACCTTATGCCAGAGGGCACCTTTGCCCAAAAATTTTATCCTATTGTACTTATTAAAGAGCCTCGCTACCGGAATCCCCGGTGCGAATTCTTATGGCATTTTCCACTGGGTATATAAATATCTTACCATCTCCCACTTCCCCAGTCCGGGCGGTTCGAACAATTTGGTCTACTACTTCTTCAACCCTTAGATCCGTTAGAATTATTTCCACTTTAATTTTAGGCAGCAGGTTAATTGTATACTCCTGCCCCCTGTAGACATTTACCCTACCCTTTTGATTTCCACAACCCATGACTTGGGAAACTGTCATTCCTTTAATGCCATATTTATCTAAAACTTTCTTAATTTCTTCCAGTTTACTGGGACGGATAATGGCTTCTATTTTTTTCATCTCTTACCCTCCTACGCTACTGTTTTGACATGCGCAGGGAGTGGCAATAAATAAGGCTCAATGTCCGTTAATTCCGGTCATTGAGCCTTCGTTGGCCTTTATGTTTGGGGTACGCCTTCGTTCCCCTGCTACTAATGTTATTATATGCTTAAGTATCAAGTTTTGCAATGGCAAATAAATTGATATCCTGTATACTTGTTAAATACCCATTTCATTGGCTGTTATAATTGCTTCGGCCACCGCTTTTATGTTTGTTCTCTTCTTCATGGCAGCCTGCTGAATGGCTTTATGGGCTTGTTCCTCGGTAAAACCCCTTTGCTTCATCAGAATACCCTTGGCCTTTTCGACAACTTTTCTAGCCTTTAAAGTATTTTGCAATTCGTTAAGTTGTTGTTGCAATTGGAGAAAACGCTTATGAGAGGATGCCGCTGCTTCAACCGCTGCGTAAACCTGGTCCTCCAGATAGGGTCGCATTAAAAAAGCAGAGATTACATCCCTGGCCCTTTCCACCAGGGCCTTATTGCCCTGGGAAACCATCAAAACCACAGGAGCTAAATTCTCTTCGGTTATGATTTTCGCTACCTGCATACCATCCAGGGCAGGCAGGTAATCATCCAGTAAAACAACTTCCGGCATTGTGGATCGTATAGCTTTCAGCGCATTCATACCGCTTGTTGCCTCTGCCACCACAGGGTAACCCAAGCGTGTCAGCATTTGCCTTAACTGAGATAATTCTGCTTTATCACCGCTAGCTATCACAAGCCTTCTGTCCATACTTCATCTCCCAGCTAACCTATATATACCCGAGGTACCCTGCTCCCTACCCAGCAAACAACTTCATAATTAATAGTGCCCAGCCATGTGGCCACTTCTTCAACCGGCAGTTCAGCACCACCAAATATGATCACTTCATCGTGTACTTTTACTTCTGCTATATGCCCTACATCGACCATGCATTGATCCATGCATACCCTGCCAACTACCCGTGCCCTTTTCCCCTTGACAAGAACTTGCCCTTTGGAGGACAACAATCGTGGATAGCCGTCTGCATACCCCAAAGGCAAAGAAGCAATGTCTGTTTCCTGCGGAACAGTATAGGTGCATCCATAACTAATTTTAGTCCCAGAATTAACCTTTTTTACATGGGTAATTCTGGCCTTTAATGTCATGGCCGGTTGTAATAGAAGTTTGCCTTTATCTACTTCTTCTGATGGGTAAAGACCATATAGGATAATACCCGGGCGGACAAGATCGAGGTACGTTTCTGGAAATTCCATAATGGCTGCACTGTTGGCACAATGACGCAACGAAAAGGTTATTCCCTGTTCCTCCAATCGGTTTAATACCAACATAAAACGCTTAAATTGCCAGCGGGTATAGCTTTTATCTTGTTCATCAGCAGTGGCAAAGTGGGTATAAATCCCCTCAACATCCAACCCGTTTAATGCACATACTGCAGTAATTTCAGCCAAACCCTCTTCGTCAGGGGTAAATCCGATACGTCCCATGCCGGTATCCACCTTCAGGTGAACCGTGGCCCTTTGCCCCCTACCCTGGGCAATGGCTGCTATTTTTTTTGCCAAATCAAATCTAAAAACCGTTAAGGTAACATTATATTCTAAAGCATCCCCAATTTGATCCGGAGATATATAGCCTAAAAGTAAAATTGGTACTTTTAATCCTGCCCTGCGAAGTTCCTGGGCCTCGGACAATCTGGCCACAGCCAATCGTGTGGCTCCTGCCTCTAGGGCCACCCGGGCAACTGGTACAGCACCGTGTCCATAGCCATTGGCTTTCACCACAGCCATAATCTCTCGATTGGGGCCAACCATTTTTCTGATCTCTTTTATATTATGTCTGATGGCTTCCAAGTTTATCTCTGCCCAGATGGGTTCTTTCATATCATGTCACCTGCCATCATTCTCTTTTTCTTTTATTTTAGCATAAAACAAAAAAAAATGCTTGGACAAGCCCAAGCAAGTTTCCTTGTTTAGATAGCGTCGATAGCCTCTGGTAGTGGAGTATAGGCTAAATTTAAGGCATCTGCCACTGCCTTAAAGGTGCATTTGCCGGCAACTACATTGACTCCTTTGGCCAGGGCACAGTTATCTTTAATGGCCTGTAGCCATCCCTTGTTTGCCAATTGCAGGGCATAGGGAAGGGTAACGTTTGTTAAAGCAAAGGTAGAAGTACGTGCCACAGCCCCGGGCATATTAGCCACTGAATAATGAATGACCCCATACTTTTCGTAGGTGGGTTCACTATGGGTGGTCACCCTGTCAATGGTCTCGATGGACCCACCCTGGTCAATGGCCACATCCACAATGACGGAACCAGGCTTCATCTCTCTTACCATGGCCTCAGTGACCAATTTGGGTGCCTTAGCACCTGGAATTAAGACAGCCCCCACCAGTAGGTCCGCTTTCCTAACAGCCTCCGCAATATTGTAGCTGTTGGACATAACTGTATGGATACGTCCACCAAATAAATCATCTAAATAACGTAACCTATCAACGTTGACATCAACAATGGTTACATTGGCGCCTAAACCCATGGCCATTTTAGCCGCGTTGGTGCCCACAATTCCACCACCCACAACAACAACCTCAGCTGCTGGAACCCCTGGTACGCCACCTAACAGAACGCCTGCACCACCGTAGTTCTTCTCTAAATATCTTGCACCAATTTGGATAGACATGCGGCCTGCCACCTCAGACATGGGTGTCAACAGGGGCAAAGCACCGTTATCTAATTGAATGGTTTCATAGGCTATACCTACAACTTTTTTGTTAAGAAGGGCTGCTGTCAGTTCCGGTTCAGGGGCAAGATGAAGATAGGTAAAGAGCAATTGTCCTTCCTTAAATAAATCATATTCTGCAGGTAAGGGCTCTTTAACTTTGATAATCATATCTGATTTGTCAAAAACCTCTTTGGCAGTATCCAAAATCTGAGCCCCTGCCTTAATATATGCCTCATCAGCAATTCCACTGCCCACACCAGCGTTATGCTCAATAAAAACCCGATGTCCGTTATTGACCATGGCCTGCACTCCTGCTGGGGTCATGGCTACACGGTTCTCGTTATTCTTTATCTCCTTGGGAACTCCTATTAGCATAGTAAAGTCGCCTCCTTATTGGTTTATTATCAATTATACTTAGCAAAATTTATGCCACATCATCAGTCAAATACTATCAATGGATTATTTCCAGTTCCGGCCATCTCGGAAAGTATTATTTCCACTTTTTGTGTTAATATCAGAAAAATGGAATCTTTTCTTTACACTTTTGGACTAAATAGTTTCCATTTTGTCATCTACCAAGTTTAATATAAATTTTACTTTTTACTTCTATAAAATTAATAATATTGGCATATAATACAACTGGTTTTTCCGGCCAAGCTAAAAACTTCATATTCTCTTTCATGTTTTAACTTTCCCTGCCACCGACCGGGCAGGCTATTTTTTTGTTAGAAAAACCTGTGGCAAAACCACAGGTTAGGAAGTTAATATTATTTAGTCAACACTGCTTTCATGGTAGCGGGTAAAAATCGCACAAGATCGCTGGCCAGTGTGCTGACCTCACTTAATTCCTGAGCCGCCAAGTCCCCTGCATAGCCATGAAGATATGCTCCTGCCGCCGCTGCCTGGGTCGGGCTAAATCCCTGGGCCACCAGACTGGCAATTATGCCCGTCAGTGCATCACCGCTGCCACCGGTGGCCATGCCAGGGTTACCGGTGGGGTTGATGTAAATCTCACCCTCAGGGGTCCCAATGATGGTCTTAGCGCCCTTTAATAATACAACTAAGTTCCAGTCCTTTGCAGAAGTACCGGTTAGGTAAAGACGTTCTTCTTGTACCTCGTCAATTGTTAACCCTAGCAACCGGCTCATTTCCCCAGGGTGAGGTGTAATAATAGCAGGTGTTTGTAATTGCTCCAGTAAATGGCTGGCTCCGGCTAAGGCATTTAAGGCGTCTGCATCCAACACAACTGGGATTGTTAATTTTGGCAGTAAATTACGAACCAAATCAATGGTCTCTGGATGTGTCGTAATGCCTGGCCCTAGGGCCAACACATCCGCAGACTGACACGCTTCTAAAATCTGTTCCAAAGCCTCTGTTGACAGGGTCCCCTCTTCGGTTTCCGCTAAACCCTTCGTCATGGCTTCCTCCAGCCCTGCAGCTACCAGCGGTTGAATACTTTGGGGAACCGCCAGGGTTACTAATCCAGCCCCGGCCCTTAAAGCCCCCCGGGCTGCCATACGTGCTGCGCCACTCATATCTCTGGAACCAGCCACCAACAAAACATGGCCATAGATTCCCTTATGGCTTACGGACCTCCTTGGCTTAAACCAGGAGGCTATCAACTGCTTGGTTAGCAACTGTCTTGGGATAGCCTTGCTTTCAGTGAGATACTTGGGTAATGAAATATCCACTACATGCAATTCGCCAGCAATGGAAGCGCCGGGCTCCACCACCAAACCCAATTTTGGCAAGCCAAAGGTTACCGTATGGTTGGCCTTTATGCTCGGTCCTGGGGCCCGTCCAGTGTCGGCCTCTAGCCCGGAGGGAATATCCACCGCAATAACGGTTACAGAACTGGCATTGATTAATTCGATAATCCTGGCTACCTTTTCATTAACCATTCCATGAAAACCAGTTCCAAAAAGGGCATCAATAAAAATGTCGGTATTCAACAGGGCAACTTTTACAAGGTTTATACCATTTTCCTTGTTTACTTGATAAACAGGTTGCCCCATTTTTTTCCATATTGTAAGGTTTACTCCGGCGTCATTCATAAATTCCTCGGGTTCAGCCATAAGCAATACTTTCACCAATGCACCTCGGTTAAATAAATGCCTGGCAATAACAAGTCCGTCGCCTCCGTTGTTCCCTTTGCCCACAAGAATAGTAAACACTTTTCCCTTAACTTCCGATAGGATATTCTGAATAACCTCAATCACACGTAATCCCGCATTTTCCATCAGAACTACACCAGGGATACCATAATCCTCTATGGCCTGTCGATCAATATCTCTCATCTCTGCTGCTGTCACAATACGCACAATATCTATCCTTCCTTTTCCTTACCAACTGCCACTGCAAAGGCCACCGCTCGGCCCCGGTCATGGGCAATGCTCACCAATATCCGGTGTATGCCCTCCTTTTCTGCCCGTTCCAGGGCGGGTCCCGACAAGGTCACCTCGGGCTTTCCCAGATGGTTTGGCAAGATTTCAATGTTTGTCCATCGCATTTCCCTGAGGCCTGTCCCCAGAGCCTTTAACACGGCTTCCTTTGCCGCAAAACGCCCAGCCAAAGAGTGCACTTTACCCTGGCAGTGTTCTTGTTCTGCCGCAGTAAAAACACGGTCTAAGAACTGCTGGCCAGAACGACTGACGGCCAGTTCAATCCTTTCAATTTCGATAATATCTGTACCGATCCCCTTCATCATTCCACCTCCGGGGAAAAATTTAAATGGTACTATAATGGTTCCTTCTGATATAAGGTTGTTAGCTTTATTACCAGTATATTAGAAAAGTCCACCAAGGACTAGGCAGACTTTCATGTTATTTGAAATTCTAAAATCATAAAGAAGAAACCATAGGTGACTTTTTGTCGAATAATGTAATTGCATTGACAAAAAAATGTTTTCCACCACACAAAATTCTTGTCTTATATTTGATATTATATAGATTAATAAGACTTCTACATATGAAGGAGGAATATAGATGTTGCTGTTAAATATAGAAAAGCTATTTCTTAAAGAGCAACTAACTTACGAAGAAATACACAAGGTCTTTGCTGCACTTTATAAATTGGAGTATAATCCAGTTGCTATTAAATATTTCTTTGATCAAATGGAGTTAGAAACCTTTCCGGTTGAAAAGGTTCCCGGTCCCAAAATGACTTTCTGCCAAGCAGCTTTGGCATCTCGTCTGGATGAATACATTGTAAAATTCACTGAAGAAAAACTTCTCTGTGATAATGCCCGTACAGTCTTTGGCTACCGCGAATCCTCTGAGGATGAAATCCAGGATCATGTAAAATATACCAATGATTGGGATATGGCTAAGAAGGTCCTAGACGCTAAGACTAAACTGCCTGTGGGCAAACTAAAGGGAATTGTAACTGCACCTCTCTATAAAGCTACTTTTAAGCCTGACGTTATTTTCTTCATTGTCAATGTTTTTCAAGCTTATCATATTCTAAATGATTACATTGGAGGCACTAAGACAACCACTGTAAACTCTACCCATACTGTGAATTCCGCCGTTTGTAGTGGTTCCGTGGATTGCTATCTTAACCATACTGCCAGCATGAAAACCATGTGCGCTGGCAGCTTTACCTCTGGTAAAACAGAAAAAGGTGAAGTTAACGTCTTTATCCCCGGTGATCAAATTGAAGCAGTGGCTAAACAATTATTGACCAGAAGTCACCAAAACAAAGGTGGTGCTTCCTTTGTTGGGGTAGGCGGGCAGGAATATCCCGGTATGGATGTCTGTAAGAAATGTCCAATGATTCGTTTTAAGGAAGTAGAATAAAATTAATCTCTAGTTATACTACTACAAGTTGGTACTTGTTTGAAAATTTTTTTGAAAAATGTTGCAATATGCTAAAAAATCATATATTCTTAAACAAGTGTTAACATTATATTAATATATGTTAACACTTGTTTAAGAATTTGATAGTGCAGGAGAAAAGGAGATTCCCTGAATTCAGCAGAAACTTTTTATCAATTAGGGTTTTTTTTTCTGCCTGGCCAGGAGCATGGAGACGGCCTAAAATACCATTCCTTTTGAGAATGTATTTTAGGTCGTCTTTTTTTGTCAGGGGGGTGAAACGAACACAGCATAACGTTTCGGAAAGTAAAAATAGTTTGTTTATAGTCCTTTTTTTATTTTATTTAAAATTGCTCATGCAACCACATTATTTACATAGTGTAAAGACAGGAGGAAGAACCTTGAGCTTACTAGGTATTTTTAAACCAGCACCTCATATTGATCGACTACCTAATGAGAAGATTGACAATGAATATAAAAGACTGCGTATGCAGGTGTTCATTAGCATTTTTATTGGTTACGCAGGCTATTATTTAGTTAGAAAGAACTTTTCTCTAGCCATACCCCATATGATACAGGAAGGTTTTACAAAAAGTGAACTGGGCTGGGTTATGTCAGCCCTTGCACTGGCTTACGGTATCAGTAAATTTGTGATGGGGGCTTTTTCCGATCGCAGTAACCCAAGATTCTTTTTGGCTGCGGGACTAATGTTATCCTCCATTATTATGTCCTTGTACGCATTGCCAGCTGTTACCTCCAGCCTTACTTTAATGTATGTGCTGATGTTTATCAATGGTTGGGTACAGGGGATGGGCTGGCCCCCTTGCGGTCGTACTATGACTCACTGGTATTCTATTGGGGAACGTGGTACCAGAGTCGCCATCTGGAATACCGCACATAATGTGGGTGGCGGCCTGATTGGTCCTCTGGCAACCCTTGGTTTAGTGCTTTTTGGTACCTACAAGAGTATTTTCTTTTTCCCTGCTATGATTGCCTTTGTAGTTGCTATTTTTGTTCTTTTTACCCTAAAAGACACTCCCCAATCCTGTGGTTTACCACCCATCGAAGAGTATAAAAATGATTATCCCGACGACAAGGTGGAAGATAGAGAAAAGGAGCTTTCTGTTAAGGAAATTCTCTTTAAATATGTGTTAAATAATAAATACCTTTGGTATATTGCCATTGCGAACTTGTTTGTTTACTTCGTACGTTACGGTGTAGTTGACTGGGCACCCACCTATCTAACTGAAGTCAAAGGCTTCAGTACCAAAGGATCTCACTGGTCTTATTTCCTGTATGAATATGCAGGTATCCCTGGTACAATCCTTTGTGGTTGGATCAGTGACAAGGTATTTAAAGGTCGTCGGGCACCGGCTGGGGTCATCTTTATGGCTGGTGTGGCTGTGGCGGTACTGGTTTACTGGTTTAACCCAGTGGGTAACCCCATGATTGATAACTTAGCTCTGATTGCCATCGGTTTCCTGATCTATGGTCCTGTTATGCTCATTGGTTTACATGCCCTGGATTTAGCACCTAAGAAAGCTGCTGGTACCGCAGCAGGTTTCACTGGTTTGTTTGGTTATGTAGGTGGAGCTACGCTGGCCAATGCCGCCATGGGTATGGTTGTTGACTCCTTTGGTTGGAACGGTGGCTTTATGATGTTGGTTGGTTCTTGTTTCTTAGCCATCTTCTTCATGGCACTTACCTGGAATCATGGCCTTAAATCAAAATCTGCCTAAAAACTTTTTAAAGAAAACTTGGCTTACGCCATACCCTATAGGGTACGAGAGCCTTTAGGCGATGGCGTAAGACTTAGTTGCCCTTATGCAAGTCGGAAAGTTTTATACTTCTGCCCTAAAATAACATTTATCAGTGGCGCCACAAGGCGCATGTGAGTCTGATATGCTAATAAAGAAGCCACATCGCTTTGATAGCAATGTGGCTTTTTATTAGCATTTTTACTGATTTGCCTGGAAACTTTCCTTCGATAATTCTTCCTTAAACAATTCCGTGGACAAATAACGTTCCCCGGTGTCAGGCAGTAAAACCACCACTAACTTATCATTATTCTCTGGCCGACGCGCCACTTCCAAGGCTGCATACATGGCAGCACCAGAGGATATGCCCACTAAAATCCCTTCTTCTCGGGCCAGTCTGCGAGCAGTTTCTAGGGCTTTGTCCCCGGGTACCTGAAAGACTTCATCGACCACTTTTAGGTTTAGCACCTCCGGTATAAACCCTGCGCCAATTCCTTGAATGGGATGGGGTCCCGGCTTGCCACCGGATAGTACCGGTGAAGCCGCTGGCTCTACGGCTACGGCCTGGAGTGATGCATTTTTAGCTTTAAGGAACTTAGTAATCCCTGTAATGGTACCTCCTGTACCAACACCGGCAACAAAAATATCCACCTTGCCGCCGGTGTCTTCCCAAATTTCAACTCCTGTACTTTCTTCATGGGCCCTTGGGTTTGCTGGGTTACGAAACTGCTGAGGTATAAAAGAATTTTCTGTTGTTGCCGCTAATTCTTCGGCCTTAGCGATTGCTCCTCTCATCCCATCTGCACCCGGAGTTAATACGATCTCTGCCCCATAGGCCTTCAGTAGACTACGTCTTTCCTGGCTCATGGTTTCGGGCATTGTGAGAATTAACTTGATGCCCATGGAGGCACAGGTTAGCGCCAAACCTACTCCGGTATTGCCACTGGTTGGTTCAATCAAAACACTGTCTTTGTTGATAAACCCATGTTGTAAAGCATCTGATATCATGGCATAAGCAATTCTATCCTTCGCACTGCCACCAGGGTTAAAAAACTCCACCTTGGCAACCACTTCAGCCGCCAGACCTTTGGTTATATTATTTAACCTTACCAGGGGGGTATGACCAATGGTTTCTAAAATACTGTTATAAACAGGCATCTCGGATCCTCCATTTTTTTGGAATCTATGCATTCAAGTTATTTTTACATATTTTATCACGTTTAGTATTGCCTATAACATAATTATTATAAAAATGTTCTGCACATTAGAATTTTAATACTTTCTGTCCAGAAATAAGCAAAATTTCATTTATCTGTTGGCCTAAAGCGTTCATGTTAGTCCGATATGCCAAAGAAAATACTTATAGCTTAAATTGTCCAACCATCTCTTGGAACTCTTCCGCCATTTTGGCTAATTCTTGAGACGTACCAGTTTGCTGTTGAACAGTGGATGTCACCTGTTGAGTTGCAGCTGCCAGTTGTTGTGTGCCTTCGCTGGTTTGCTTTACACCCTCGGCAATCTGTTTTATTGATTCTACACTCTCATCAATTTGTTCAATAATCTTATTTAATGCTGTACCAGATTGATTGGTGATCCTAACTCCCTCTTCAACTTCCAAGGCGGCCTCGTCCATCTTTTGATTTGCTTTTTGCATTTCGCTATGAACTTCTCCAATAATATTGGCAATTTCTTTAGTGGAATTAGCGGATTGCTCCGCCAGTTTACGAACTTCTTCAGCCACAACAGCAAAGCCCCTACCCTGCTCACCAGCTCGGGCAGCCTCTATGGCAACATTATGTATATCTTTTTTCTACTATCACTATATTCAACAACTTCCTTGGTCAATTGTTTTGCTATGGGCACACCCTGGTTTACAGCTAAAGTAGTACCTTCTTCAAGTTTTCCTGATTAAACAAATCTGAGGTTCTTTTAATGATATCATTGTAATCAGTGCTTAATTTTTTCATTTCTTCCCCAGCCTGGCGATTCACATTATTTCGTGCATTATTTATTAGGTTCTGTTCGATTTTTATATTAGTATCACCATATTGCTTACAATCCTCAAGATACTTTATATCCTGGTAGGCAAAATAACCCCTGATGGATGCTGTTCAAAAAGCCCTTAGTTTTTTAAAAAAATAAAAATACACCTACCCGGAAAATTGGTAAATGGCTCGTGGCTGCGTGTTCACCCCCGGGGGACAGGAAAGATTTTGATTGGGAATAGGGAAAAAGAAAAGAGGCTCCTCAAAAATTCATTGAACTAATGAGAAACCTCTAATCTGTAACATATTTTATTTGCCTGCGTGAGCATTTTGTGAGCATCGCAGGCTCTTTACTTTATTGACACCAGTAATTACAAGGCTTTCGGGGGCCGTCTTACATCATGCCGCCCATGCCACCCATACCGCCCATGCCGGCCATGGGGTTCGGAGCATCTTTTTCTGGCTTGTCGGCCACTAAGGTCTCGGTGGTCAGAACCATAGCTGCAATGGAAGCAGCGTTTTGTAAAGCGGAACGTGTAACTTTAGCAGGGTCGATAATACCAGCAGCAATCATATCAACATATTCTTCAGACATGGCATTGAAACCTTTGCCAGTGGTGCGAACCTTTTCTACCACCACAGAGCCTTCCAGTCCAGCGTTGTTGGCAATTTGACGCAGGGGCTCTTCCAGAGCGCGCTTAACGATATCAACGCCAGTTTTAGCATCCCCTTCCAGCTGAACGCTATCTAAGGTGGTAATGATGTTCACAAAGGCGGAACCACCACCGGGAACAATACCTTCTTCGACAGCTGCACGGGTAGCGTTTAGAGCATCGTCAATGCGCAGCTTTTTCTCTTTCATTTCAACTTCGGTGGCAGCACCAACTTGAATTACAGCTACACCGCCAGCCAGTTTAGCCAGGCGTTCTTGCAGTTTTTCACGGTCAAAGTCAGAAGTGGTTTCTTCAATTTGCTTCTTGATTTGAGCAATACGTCCTTCAATTTGGGCTTGCTCTCCAGCACCACCAACAATGATGGTTTCTTCTTTCTTAACGCGAATCTGACGGGCAGTACCCAACATGTCTAGCTCAGCTTTATCCAGCTTCAGACCTACTTCTTCAGTAATTACGGTACCACCGGTAAGAATAGCAATATCTTCCAGCATGGCCTTACGGCGGTCCCCAAAACCAGGAGCCTTAACGGCAACTACATTCAAGGTACCACGAAGTTTGTTCAGTACCAGAGTAGCCAGCGCTTCACCTTCCAGATCTTCACAAATCAACAGTACAGGCTTGTTACCTGTTTGTACAACCTTTTCCAAAACAGGCAGAAGTTCTTGTACCGAGGAAACCTTTTTATCGGTGATTAAGATGTAAGGATCAGTCAATGCAGCTTCCATCTTATCAGTATCAGTGATCATGTACGGGGAGATGTAGCCACGGTCGAAGTTCATACCTTCAACCACTTCTAAATTGGTGCCAATACCTTGGGACTCTTCAACGGTGATGACACCGTCTTTACCTACTTTTTCCATAGCTTCGGCAATCAGGTTACCAATAGAATCGTCGTTAGCAGAAACGGTAGCAACCTGAGCAATCGCTTCTTTACTCTCAATAGGCTTAGCCATTGCTTTAATTTCTTCAACAGCCTTTTCTACAGCCTTTTCAATACCACGTTTGATAATCATAGGGTTGGCACCAGCAGCTACGTTTTTCAGACCTTCACGTACCAAAGCTTGGGCTAAAACAGTGGCAGTGGTGGTACCGTCACCAGCAACATCGTTGGTTTTGGTGGCCACTTCTTTAACCAATTGGGCACCCATATTTTCGAAGTTATCTTCAAGCTCAATTTCACGGGCGATGGTTACACCATCGTTGGTAATGGTTGGAGCACCAAACTTCTTCTCAATAACTACATTACGTCCCTTGGGTCCAAGGGTTACCTTAACAGCTTCGGCCAGGGCATTAACGCCTCTTTCCAGAGCTCTGCGAGCATCTTCACGGAAAATAATTTCTTTAGCCAAGGTTCATGACCTCCTTAGATTCTAAAAATTACAGATTAAGTACAAAGGTGCACTTGTTTACTCGATAACAGCAAGAATATCCATTTCACGTAGAATTAAATATTCTTCTTCGTCTAGCTTGACTTCATTGCCAGCGTACTTGGAGAAAAATACTTTATCTCCAGCTTTTAAGTCAAGGGCAGCACGTTGTCCATTCTCCAGTAGACGGCCAGGACCCACAGCCACAACTTCACCTTGTTGGGGCTTCTCCTTTGCAGTATCAGGCAGTACAATGCCACTCTTGGTTTTTTCTTCCTGGGGCAGTGCCTTAACAACTACCCTGTCACCTAATGGTTTAATCACAAAAACCCCTCCTTTAAAATATTAAGGTTTTTTAATTTACGGGTTTCGGTTTGTTAGCACTCATCCTCATCGAGTGCTAACACCCAATAAATATAATATAGAACAAGAAATTTAAAAGCAAATTCTCCGTAAAACCGATTAACCCAATTATAATCTTATAGACCAGAATACGGATATTTATCTTTTAATTTCTCCTTCTACATTACATTTACATGGGTTCTTGTTTTTTACATCTCCCACAAGGTATTCTTGCCATATACTTGGTTATTTTATGCAATATTTTTTACATATTTTAGATTTTTTTATCCTAGGATTGTCCGCACTCCCCACCCCTACCGGTTAGAATCTCCAGTCCATGGGGCAATACCGGCAGAACAACCTCCAAACATTCTCTTACTCCTTTAACACTGCCGGGTAAATTAATAATTAAGGTTTTCCCTCTGGTCCCACTGACTGCTCTGGATAGCATGGCCTTGGGGGTTTTTTTTAGACTTTCTGCCCGAATGGCTTCAGCTAGACCCGGCACCTGGCGATGGATGACAGCCAGCGTAGCTTCCGGTGTATTATCCCTGGGTCCCAGTCCGGTTCCACCGGTGGTTAGAATTAAGTCTATGCCCCTTTGATCCGCAAATTCAATTAATGTTGCTTTGATAACCTCTGGGTCATCCGGTACAATGCGGTATTGTTCCACGTTGCCTAACCCTTGCACCATTTCTCGGATGGTTGCTCCACTGACATCTTCCCTTTGACCCTGGGAACCTTTGTCGCTCATGGTTATGATACCTATTTTGTACATTTGTTTCCACCTCACCATTTAATAAGACCTTCAAATATTGATAACATTGGGGTACAATAAAAAATAATGCGTCATGTAGGGGGTTAAAGAATGGTCTGGCAATTCAATAAAACCACTTCTAAAATTGTTCGTATTAAAGGCGACAAAATTATAACCACCGAAGACTGTATTGTTCGTGAAGTACCAATAACCCTTTTTCTAAATGATAAAGAGTTTGTTACAATGGTCTGTTCTCCCCAAGCATTGCAGGAATTGGCCGTGGGTTTTCTTTGTTCAGAAGGTCTGTTACAATCCCCCGAAGATATTAAAGCAATTCGATTAGATGAAGAAAATGGGGTCGTTTATATTGATGCCCCGGATATAGAAGACGAGTCTAAATTTCTTAAAAGAAATATAACCAGTTGCTGTGGTCGGGGACGACCAGTCTTTTACTATATCAACGATGCCAAAAGCATGAATAAGGTATCCTCTGATCTGCTGGTAACGCCAGGTCAAGTATGGGATTTATCCGATCGATTGGAAGAAATGTCTATTCTTTTTAAAGAAACCGGTGGCGTTCATAATGCCGCCCTATGCTTGCCCACAGAAGTAATGATGTTCTATGAGGATGTGGGACGACATAATGCAGTTGATAAAATCTTCGGACGTGCTTTTTTAGATCGCATTCCCCTAAGGGATAAGATTCTTGTTTTTAGCGGCAGGGTCTCTTCGGAAATCGTCATAAAAATCGGAAAAATGGGCCTGCCGGTTATTATTTCCCGTTCTGCACCAACGGACCTAGGGCTGGAAATGGCCCAAAAACTTGGTATTACTGTGGTGGGTTTTGCCAAAGGTGAACGCATGAATGTATATACATATCCCGAGCGTATTTTGGGATAGCTAGCTTTGGGGTATTCCTTTCTGGTGGGCCTTGAGCCATGGGCTTTTAGCTTTTGGATTATAATTGCTCATAGCTCATAGCTCATGGCTTACAGCCTACTCCCCAAAACACTCTCTGTAAATTTCCTGAATAACCTTATCCATTCTGTCTCGGATTTGGCTAAAGCACTCCACCAATCTACTTCCTTTGGCTGTCAGCTTGGCACCTCCGCCGGCGTCACCGCCCACCTGTGTTTCAACAAGACGGAACCCCCAGCTTTTTTCCGCTTTTTTAATCTTTCCCCAGGCAGCACGGTAGGACATACCCATTGCTTTGGCCGCCCTTGAAATGGAGCCCTGCTGTTGAACATTTATAAGAAGATAATAGAGTCCATCTCCAAAATGGGCTTCTCCCTTCTCTAACCAAACTTTGCAGCCAGGTCGAAAAAGTTCTCTAAAGGGGTACTCCAGATTTCCAGGTCCATCGGCCATCATAGTTCCTCCTAGATTCCCTGACGATACATAACACCACCGCAATCCCGTAAATCATAGCCACCCAGCACTTCCACTTGCTGCTTAAATTCCGTTGTTGAAATGACTTCCAGCAAACGTTTAATGTAAGGAGTATCCCAATATTCCCCGGGAATGCATAGGTCATAGCGTTCCTCCACCACAGGGACAAAGTCCAGATCCAAGGCTTTGGCCGCTGCTAAAATACCAAGTCCTGCATCCGCCGCTCCACTGGCAACCGCAGCTGCCACAGCCATGTGGGTATACTCTTCACGGTTATATCCGTAAATACTGTCTGGATCAATATTTAATTGATTCAAACGGTAATCCAGTAAGATTCTGGTTCCGGCTCCCCGCTGGCGATTAATAAAGCGTACACCTTCCCGGGCTAAGTCTTCTAAGCCTTGAATATTCATGGGATTCCCCTTTGCCACCATTAACCCCTGCTGGCGATAGACCAGGTTGACCAGAACTGCAGGACGATCACCTAGTAACCGCTGAACGTAGTTTACGTTGTAACCACCAGTCTCTTCATCCAATAAGTGGGTACCAGCACAGTGGCACTCACCTCTCTTAAGGGCCGAGAGTCCTCCCAAACTTCCAACATTGGCACTGGAAAGGCTGGCTTCTGGAAATTTCCTTCGCAGATGGTTGGCCAAAACATCTAGGGCCATATCATGGCTGCCTATAATGACGGTAGTCTGGCGAATCTCCTCCAGGGGCCGCATCAGTTCAACCTTAACGTTATCCCCTGCCCTGTAGCCCTCTGAAAGACGTGGTACCCTTAACATACCATCTGCCCTAACAAGGGACATAATGACCCCCGCACCCCTGGAGATAGGCGTTGCAACAAACTTCTCTCCAACTTGACCCATTTTTACCCGGATAAACTCCTCTACACCCATTGGTGAAGGCATTTTACGGGAAATAATGGCCTCTGCGGCTACGGGCTTAGGAGCTACAGAGCCTAACTTTTTATAGATAATTGGACGGACAAATAATTCCATGGCCAGATAAGCCGAAACAGGATATCCCGGAATGCCAATCACAGGCTTGCCATTTATTTCCCCCAGTATGACCGGTTTACCTGGCTTAATGGCTGCACCATGGGTTAACACTGTGCCCAATTGACGCACCAGTTCTGCAGTGAAGTCCTCCCGCCCGGCGGAGGACCCGGCATTAATAACAACTATATCTGCCTTCTCCACCGCTTCCATAATAGATTGTTTTAGCTTCTCCCAGTTATCAATGGTAATGGGCCAGCGTAATGGTTCGCCCCCCCAGGTTTGAACCAACGAACCAAAGACCCTGGTGTTATATTCAACAATATCTCCTGGTTTTAAATCTGTACCTGGTTGAACCAATTCCGTACCCGTGGGTAGCAAGGCCACTTTAGGTTTGGGGTGGACTTTAATTCTGCCGACTCCCCCGGCCAAGATACCCCCAATATCCATGGGTCGAATCTTGTGATTGGCAGGTAAAATCATTTCTGTGGCCACCACATCTTCCCCAATGGCCCGTACATGCTGCCAGGGGGCCGCTGCAGAGGTGATTTCAAAAACATCTTCTTCCACAAAGTGAACATCTTCAATCATAATTACTGCATCACAGGCCGCGGGGATAGGATCTCCGGTATCCACAATCTGAGCCTTGTCTCCCAGTTGAATCTTCTTAGGGGTTGCATCTGAGGCTCCAAAGGTAATGGCAGAGTCCACTGCAATACCATCCATAGCCGATGCATTGTAATGGGGAGACGAATTAAAGGCAAAAATAGGCTCTGCGGTAACTCTTCCCAGGGATTCTTCTGCAGCAATTTCTTCTCGCTCAGCCGGCACCAGGGAACCCTTTTCCTCTAAGTGCTTAAGGAGTCCTTCCAAGGCTTCTTCCCAGGGTCGATTATCCAGGTATACATCACGTTTATTTCTCATAGGTTTTTATCTCCTATTCTTATGCAACGGTAAGTTTTTAACTATTCTGTATTTAAAAGAGCCAAACATCCACTAATTCCCCGGCCTCCACCCCTTCTTTCGTTAGGGGAATATGGGCTACTCCGTCGGCTTTAACCATTGTACTGATTAGACCAGATTTACCTAGCACCGGGTCTGCCACAATGGTACCATCTTCTAATCGGCGCAGTGTTACCCTGAGAAAGTCATCCCGACCAGTGGCAGAGTGAATATTACGGGTAATGGCAGCCCTCAGTGGAAAACTTCTGCCGGGTTGACCATCACCGGAGGACTCAATTAATGGCCTGGCTAACAAATCAAATACAATCATAGCCGAGACAGGGTGGCCAGGTAAGCCAAAAACAACTTTACCATCTACCACTGCTCCGATGGAAGGCTTCCCTGGTTTAATGGCAATTCCGTGAAATAAAAGTCCTGGGTTTCCAAGGGTTTCAATTACTTTAGCTGTCACGTCCCGGGTACCCACAGAACTACCACCAGATATTAATACCATTTCATTTTCATGCAAGGCCCCAATTAAGGCTTGACGCAGGGACTCAAAATTATCTTCAATGATCCCGTAAAGGGTCGGACTCCCACCGGCTTGCAAAACCTGTCCATAGAGTGTATAGGAATTAATGTCGCGAACTCTTCCAGGACTTGTGGGTTGATCCGGCGCAATTAACTCATTGCCAGTGGATAGAATACCAACCTTAACAGGCTTTAATACAGGTACTTCGGTTACTCCTACCGCCGCCAGTAACCCGAGGTCCTGTGGGCGTAAGCGATGCTTTGCATTTAATACAACAGCACCTGTGGACACATCTTCACCTCGGCGTACCAAGTTATCTCCCGGAGCCGCCGGTTTAGTGATCCCAATGGTTCTTTTATCCAATTCCTCGGTATATTCCACCATGACCACTGCATCCGCCCCTGGGGGCAACATGCCGCCTGTGGGAATAGCCCAAGCTTGTCCTGCTCCCACTGGACCATGGGCTTCCTCCCCCATTAAGACTTCGCCTGTTACATCCACATAAGAAGGCAAACTTTCGGTTGCCCCGAAGGTATCTCTGGCCCGTACAGCATAACCATCCATGGTGGAACGGTGGAAACCGGGGACATCTTCTTTGGCAGTAATATCCTGGGCCAGTATTCGGTTTAGTCCCTGTAGCAGCGGAATGGTCTCTTCCTTATGCCAGACAGGTAAATGGACTGCTAAAACACTGCGCGCCTGCTGCACAGTTAGTACGTTAAATAACTCCAAAGTAATTCCTCCGTTTTTGAACTTCCTGATATACTAAAAACAGCCTAACTCGCAAGCCTTTAGTTTAATTTTTAATTCATCACAGATATCCCCCACAACCTTAGGGGACACATTATAATCACTGGCAATTTTTCTGGCAGCCGTACAGGAGATTCCACCATCCTTTGCTGTCTCTTTAATGGTTTGTATAATTTTTTCTTTTTGCTCGTCCATTGTAAATCTCCCCTCTCATTGGAATAGAGCCTATTTGTGTTATTATTACAATACAATGTCTAAATATCCTGCCTATTCCAGCAAGTGTTATGTCTATTTTTACATAACGGTGTCGTTATTTCTTCAAAAGGAGAGAAAATCATTGATTATAGGTCTTTCAAACACCGCCTTTGAATACAAAGGAACCATCCAGGACATTATCTGGTTATTTTATCCTGGGGCAGAACTGGTGGCTGAAGATAAGGGAGATTTTTTGCTTCAACTTAATTTATCCCAGGAAGTGGAATTTAATCTTTGGGCCGAGGCACAACTATACGTCAACGGAGCATCCCTGGCCCAGAGAGAAGAAGGTCATCCGCTCATACCAGCAGAAGTCCCTAACGAGCTAAAACGGTTAGCCCGCATGGCTGTTTATAAAATCCTGGTTTCCTATAGTGGAACAACCCCCTCTCCCTGGGGTATTATGACGGGCATTCGTCCCACCAAAGTTGTCCATCGCCTACTGGATCTGGGTTGGAGCAAACAAAACGTGGAGAATTACTTACTGGATAAATATGCTTTAAGACCGGATAAGACACAATTAATTACCTCTGTGACAGAGATTCAACGCCCCTTGCTTTTGTCAAAGAAACAAGCAAAGAAATTGGTAGGGGTCTATATTGGTATTCCTTTCTGTCCTTCCCGCTGTCTTTACTGCTCATTCCCCTCTTATTCCATTAAGCGCCATCGTGATATGGTGGACCCTTTTTTAAAGGCATTGCTGCAGGAAATACAAGTGATTGGTGAAACCCTTAGGTCCCAGGGACTCCTTGTGCAAAGTATTTACTTGGGAGGCGGCACCCCTACCAGCCTGAATTGTGAGCAACTGCAATCTCTGCTTGAGGCCATCCAGTTATCTTTAAAGGACGACAGTACCATCGAAATGACAGTGGAAGGCGGGCGGCCGGATACGTTAAACGAAGATGTTTTTGCTCTATTAGCCAATGCCGGGGTAAATCGGCTGAGCATCAACCCCCAGAGCATGAACCAAAAAACCTTGGACATTATTGGCCGGGCCCATACAGTTGAGGATATATATCGTTCAGTTGAAACGGCAAGAAACTATAAGTTTCCCACCTTGAATATGGACCTAATTATTGGTTTGCCCGGAGAAACCGTTCAAGATGTTGCTCGAACGATGGAAAGCATATTACAACTGAAACCAGAAAACTTAACAGTCCATGCTCTGGCTCTCAAGCGGGCTTCAAACTTGAAACAGCGCCTGGCTGAATTTCCTCTTTTACAGGCCGAGGAAGCTGTGGCCATGTGGCAAGAAACAGCCCGGGGCGCAACCGCCCTTGGCCAACATCCCTATTACATGTATCGCCAGAAACAAATGGTTGGTAATCTGGAAAACATCGGCTATGCCCTGCCTGGCCATGAATGTATCTATAACATTCAGATGATCGAGGAACGCCAAACCATTATTGGCCTGGGTGTAGGTGCCGGTTCTAAATGGATGGACCCAGATACCTGGACTCTGGTAAACGAATATAATGCCAAGGACCCCAGGCAATATGTGGAACGTTTAGATGAGTACATTGAACGCAAACTGCATCATATTAGGGAATTATCGACCAAGCAGTGATAGTTTGTTCTAAAGACGGTAATGAACCGTCTGGTCTGTCAGACTGTTGAAAAAGTAGGCAAAGGGATTTTATTATCTAGAGCGAGCGAAGATAATGAAATTCCTGATAGAGAGGTTTAACAACAAACTCTGAAGGGCCTCCAGTTTAAGAGGCCCTTCTATTACTTCTTATATCCTATAAACACATATTGCCAGGAACCGTTAGAATGCACTTCCCCTTCTATACCCACCTCTGCCAACCCTTTATGAAGCAATACAACTGTTAAAACAAATTGGCTTTACCGCTAAACCTGTTCCCGGAACCAACAGCTATATGATTGAAACTCCTAAAGGTAAAATTTCCTGGTTAAAAGAAAAGTCTATGCTTCAACTGGTTATTTCGTATAAAAATAATCCTAATCAGCTTCGTATGACTTTAAGTAAAATCCTGTAACTTGGTCATAAAAATAGGCCAGCAACTGGCCTAACACTGTATGATTTGTTTTTCGGTTACAATAAATTGAACCGGCTGATCATACTTTCCCATCAATACTGAAAAATTTTCCCTAACCTGAAATTCAAAAGCCAGTGCCACAGTGACAGCATCTTTCCTGAGTCTTGGTATAAAGCGGTCATAATATCCCCCACCGTAGCCCATACGGTTACCTTGGTGATCAAAAACAGTACCCGGCACAACAATAAGGTCAAGTTCCTGCACTTCCACCGGACGTAGGTTTTCCGGAGCTGGTTCCAAGATACCGTAGGAACCGATGCTTAAATCCCCTGGAAAATCCACCAGCAGAGAGGGTGTCATGGACCGATCCACGGCATTCACTACGGGAACTGTAACCCGCTTCCCAGACCTCAGGGCATGGTTTATTAGACTTTCTGTTTTTACTTCCTTGCGAAAATCCAAGTAAACCATTATCGTCTTGGCCCTTCGGTAAGGTTCAAAGGATACTAACCTTTCTACTATCACGCTGCTTTTATCCGCAACTTCGGATTTCTTCAGGGCACTGCGAACTTCCAGTACCTTTTTCCTGATACCTTTCTTATCCACTATAATCTCCCTGGCTAGATTTGATAAACCTTATCACCGGGTACAATACGAACACCATTGGCCTGTAAAAGCTCGATTGCTTCGTCCACCTGCTCAACCCGAAAAACAATCAAGGCAGCAGTGGTGGTTTGTGTGACAAAGGCATATAAATACTCAATATTTATTCCAACCTTCTCCAGTAAACGTAAAATACTGCTTAACCCACCGGGCTGGTCAGAAACTTCCACCGCAATAACATCCGTTGTACTGACTGTAAACCCCTGATCCTTTAGTACCTGATAGGCCAATTGAGGCTTATTCACTATTAAACGCAGAATACCAAAATCTGTCGTGTCGGCAATGGAGAGTGCACGAATATTAATACCATTTTGTCCCAGTACATCTGTTACTTTGGCCAGCCGTCCCTCTTTATTCTCCAGGAATATGGAAATTTGCTGTACTCGCACATTGATTACCCCCTTTTCCTAATTTTTATAATTCCCTTTTATCAATAACTCTTTTCGCCTTACCTTCGCTTCTGGGCAAAGACTTGGGTTCCACCAGTTTAATTTTTGCAGAAATACCCAGTACACTTAAAATACGACTTCGTAATTTTCTCTCTAAAACCTCTAGTCCGGCAATTTTATCGGAAAACATTTTAGAAGAAAGTTCTACATGGATCTCCAAATCATCCATGGAAGCTTTACGATCCACCACCAGAAGATAATGGGGCTCGGTTTCACCAAATTCCAACAATACACTTTCAATTTGAGTTGGGAATACATTTACACCCCGAATAATAAGCATATCATCGGTCCGCCCGGTTATGCGCTCCATACGCAGGTGCGTTCTTCCACAGGCACATTTTTCTGGATAAAGGGCTGAAATATCCCTGGTACGGTAGCGGATGACGGGGAAACCTTCCTTGGTCAGGGTCGTAAAGACCAGTTCTCCCCTTTCACCATAGGGCAAAGGTTCTTCGGTCACTGGGTCAATAATCTCTGGAATAAAATGATCTTCACAAATGTGGAGCCCATTTTTATAGGCACATTCGATGGCTACTCCAGGTCCTAAAACCTCACTTAAGCCGTATATATCATGGGCACGGATGCCAAGTTTCTCTTCTAACTGGTCTCTCATATTGTTGGACCAGGGCTCTGCACCAAAGATACCGGCCTTTAATCTTAGATTTTTAAGGTCTATACCAGCCGCATGAATTTCATCGGCTAGATATAGGGCATAGGAAGGTGTACAGGTTAAAATTGTCGTACCAAAATCCTGCATCAGCATAATCTGACGTGCTGTATTCCCCCCCGAAATGGGCACAATGGTTGCCCCTAAACGTTCGGTACCATAATGAATGCCCAGACCACCAGTAAAAAGCCCGTAACCATAGGAATTTTGTACCACATCTTCTTTGGTCCCGCCCACCATTGTAATACAACGGGCCACCAGATCGGACCATGTTTCCAGGTCTTTTTTGGTATAGCCAACCACAATGGGTTTTCCAGTGGTACCGGATGAAGCATGCATCCGCACAATTTCACTGCGTGGAACAGCAAACAATCCAAAGGGATAGGTATCCCGCAGGTCTTTTTTGGTGGTAAAGGGTAAATATTTTAGATCGCTAAGGGAGCGAATATCCCCAAGAGTTATCCCTTTCTCTTGAAAGGCCTGACGGTAAAAAGGAACATAAGTATAAACCCTTTCTACCAGGCTTTTCAGTCTTTTAAGTTGAATTTCTGCCAACTGCTCCCTCGACATTGTTTCATGATATGCATCCCAATATAAAGACATATCGGCACCTCCATTTTATCAAATTGCCATAAAATTTATAAAGTAGAATTTTTAGGAATTACATTATTTTTTCATCCCATTACCCCCAAAATAGACCCCCTTCCTAGAAAAAATAAAAAACTCCGTCCCAGCAAGGGACGGAGATACATTCCGCGGTACCACCCTAATTGGCCAGAGGCCCCACTTGTAAAGTACGGGAACACATCAAACCAGTAAAGAAACCATAAAAAAACCCCGATCCCCAAGGGACGGAGTTACTTTCCGTGGTACCACCCTAATTGCAAAAAGGCCACTTTACCGGTACGGGACATGATCCGATACCTCTTCCCTTTTAACGGCGGGAAATCCCGTCTGCACCTACTGAACTTTCAGCACAGCAACTCCGGAGGGAACTTCAATCGGCCATACCTTAAAGAAGCTTCCAGTCTCGGCTTCTTCTCCCTGCAAGGCTGGGATGATTTACTTTTCTCCATCATCGGCTTTCCATATCAACTTAGAATTAAATTACCATAGCCCCCGTTCAGAGTCAATGTTTTTTCCGAATTTATTTTACATAGGGACTGTCCAATTTCCGTACAAATTATAGTATGAGTGACAACTTCCTTTAGGTCCCCTGCCCCACTGTTCGGTCTGTGCTTTTCTATACACAATAAAAACCCTTATTATATAAGTTATTAACAGACTTATCCACATTGTCCACAGGACTTCTTCCACAGAACAGTGGATAAGTAAAAAAAGTTGACTCATTTTGTGTATTTTAGTCATTATATTACATTATTCGAGCTTAGTTAATAACCTGGTTTTTATCTTGTTAATAGCGGTCCTCCCCTAAGGGCAAGCTTGGAAGGGCATTTAATGTTAAAGGTGCAAAATCGCCCCTAAGATATTTATAGTAGCCCGCACAGGCAATCATGGCAGCATTATCAGTGCAAAGATTTATAGGCGGGAAAAACACCTGGCAGCCGGCTAAAGCGGCTCTCTCTTGAAGCAATTCCCGAAGACCCTGGTTTGCTGCCACACCACCCGCCAGCATGATGGTTTTAACACCGATTTTTCGGGTTGCCATGATGGTCTTTTCAACCAATACCTCCACCACTGCCCTCTGGAAGCTGGCAGCCAGGTCAGCTTTGTTGATTTCCTCATTTAGCATCTTGGCTCTATTTAAATAGTTTAATACAGCGGATTTTAACCCACTGAAACTGAAATCAAAGCTGCCTTCTTCCAAATAAGCCCTGGGAAACTGAATGGCTTGGGGGTTACCATTTTTGGCCAATTTATCAATTAAAGGCCCCCCCGGGTAGCCAAGACCCATGGAACGGGCTACTTTGTCAAAGGCTTCACCCGCTGCATCATCCCGGGTTCGTCCCAATAATTTATATTCACCACGGCTGGGTAAGTATACTAAATCAGAATGCCCACCAGAAACCACTAAGCAAAGTAAAGGAAACTGTAAATCCGGTTGGGCCAAAAAGTTTGCTGAAATATGTCCTTCCAAGTGGTTGACACCAATTAAGGGAACATCTAGAGAATAGGCCATGGCCTTGGCAGCTGCTACCCCCACCAGTAGCGCACCTACCAAACCAGGTCCATAGGTGACGGCCACTGCATCCAGATCAACGGGAGCCACTCCGGCCTTGTCCAGGGCTTCTATGATTACAGGGTGAACATTCTCCAAATGTTTTCTGGAAGCCACCTCTGGTACTACACCACCAAACTTTTTATGAATTTCTATTTGGGAAGATATAATATTGGATCGTAGATCAACCCCATCCACTAAAACCGCAGCGGAGGTTTCATCACAAGACGTTTCAATGCCTAAGATTGTAATACCCATGCTTTCCTCCATTTTTTCATTCGCAATTTATTCTTTTTCCATAGTATCAACCACAGGCCAATTGCCCATGTCCACCCACATGATAATGGCATCTTCATTTGTATCGGTATAATATTTTTTGCGAAGCCCCTTTTCTTTAAAGCCTACTTTTTCGTATAATTGGCGAGCGGTATAATTGGAAGGCCTAACTTCCAAGGTCATGCGCATGGCACCCCTTAATACCGCCTGACGCATCATTTCCAACAATAGGGCTTTGCCGATCTTTTTGCCCCGGTAATCCGGGTGAACAGCTATGTTGGTAATATGAGCTTCATCAAGAACCAGCCACATTCCAGCATAGGCAATTACCTTCTCTTGCTGGATGGCTACTAAATATACTGCAAAATTATTTTGAGTAATTTCATAGGTAAAGGATTGCTGGGACCAGGGCGTTGGAAAGGAAACCTGCTCAATTTGCAGCACACCTGGAATGTGTTCAACCGTCATTTCAGCCAGCATAAAATCCATAACTTCACCTACTTTCGCATTTGGCGGCTAACTTAACCTCTGCTTCGGATAATCTGATATATTCTGGTTCCAGATCTAGGGGCATTACCCCACCCCCGGCCAGCATTTCCCAATAACCTAATTCAGCCACTGCTGCACCTCTGGGCAATTGGGCAGATTGAGCTCCAAATAGCGCCCGCTGACCCAATAATTTTATAATTTCTTCCTGATAAACCGGTACAGCATCCCCCACAAAGGTAACAGGCCCTGGCCACTTCTCTAATTTCTGAACTAACTCAGAAATTCCAATGGCCAAGGGACCTTCCAACATTTCAGGCCGACCCGTTCTACCCCTAAAGATACTGGTGTAGACTTCGTTCTTACGGGCATTTAAGATAGGACAAACAATCTGCTCTCGGGCCATCAAAGGTAAAGCCAGGGCCTCTAGGGTAGATACCCCTATAATCGGAATCTGCCAAATCCATGCCAGGGTTTTGGCTGTTGTCATACCAATCCTTAGTCCGGTAAAGGAACCAGGTCCCGAAGATACTGCCACAGCATTCACTTGCTTAGTCGTTATCCCCGCTTCTTCAATAATATCTTTAATCATTGGCAATAAATTGACCGAATGGGTTCGACGGTTGTTCACAAGGCGTTCTGCCAGGATTCGTCCGTTCTCCACCATCGCTACCCCAGCCACCGGTGTTGCTGCTTCAATTCCCAGAATGTACAAGTTTGATCAACTCCTCTACTAGCTGTTGATAACGATTGCCCGCAGGCTCAAAATAGACAATACGGACTGACTCCGCATTGGCTTCCCTGATTAAATTTATGTCCAATCGCTCCTGGGGTAGAACGTCCCTAACCCGTTGGGCCCATTCAATCAGGCATACACCATGTCCATAAAAATATTCTTCATAACCCAGATCCTCCATATCCTCAGGACCGTCCAGGCGATAAACATCAAAGTGGTAAAGGGGCAGCCTGCCCTCATATTCGTTAATTAAGGTAAAGGTCGGACTGGTTACTGCACCGGTTACGCCTAACCCTCTGGCCACACCCTGGGAAAAGGCCGTTTTCCCAGCCCCCAGATCTCCATTAAGGCATATAACATCCCCGGGCTTTAACAAGGTTGCCAACTGTTCTCCTAGGTACTTTGTTTCCTCCGGGGAACCGGTTTTGATTTCCGATAATATCATATGTATTGATCACCTTTCATTACATTAAAAATGACTGTACCCCTGCAACAGAATGGTTTCTTTGGCGCCATCTTCTTTTTCCAGGACCATCCCTTCCGAAGAGTGGGTTATAATCCCAATGGCTTTATATAAAATTCCTTCCTTGCCAAGGGCATTCTCTATGTATTCTTGCCGCTCTGGACGAAGAGTAAAAAGAAGTTCATAATCCTCGCCGCCATCCATAATCCAATCCAGGGTGTTCCTGCCGGTCAGGCAAGCTAACTGCTCTACCTCAGGCAAAACAGGAAGGCTCTTTTCCCTGATTAAACAGCCGGCGGAACTTGCCCGGCAGATTTCCCTTAATTCCGCAGCCAACCCATCGCTATTGTCATCAAGGGCTGTGACACCCTCCAACTCACTTAATATTCTTGCTGCGGCCACCCGGGGTTCCGGCAGCAGATGGGACCGAATTACTTTTTCCTTCAACTCAACAGGATAGTCACCATTATGACTTAGGATGTAAAGCCCCGCTGCGGAAGTCCCTAGAAAACCAGTTGTATAAATCAAATCCCCGGGCTTGGCTCCCGAGCGAAATACCGCCCGACCCTCTTCCACTTCACCCATCAGGGCAATGTTAATCACCAGCGGCCCCGGTGACTTTACGGTATCGCCTCCCACTAGATTAACCTTAAACCGGCAAGCCATCTCCTTTAGGCCCCGGTAGAGTTCTTCTATATCTTCTACCCGGGTCTCCTCGGGGATTCCTACGGAGACCACGGCATGGCTGGGATACCCCCCCATGGCAGCCACATCACTAATATTGACAGCCAAGGCCTTATAACCCACTTGATAATATTGAGACCAATCCAAACGAAAGTGAATATTTTCCATCATCATATCTGTTGTCAATAACTGCCATTTTGTTCCGGGGGGTTTTAAAACTGCTGCATCATCACCGATTCCTGCAATAACCTTCTCCGGGTCATAAAGCATATTCTTGTTTAATAGATCAATTAAGCCAAATTCACCAAGCTTTGCCAGTCTCACCACAGGGCAACTCCCTCCTGCCAAACTATGGTTATTATATAGCAAAAACCCCCTATCTGTAAAAGATAGAGGGCTGAGTATTGCCAATTCCGGGTCCTTTAAACAGCCTAACAAGATTCCGGTTCTTTACCCAAGTACTGGGCCACAATTTTCATAGCGCAAAAATCGCCGCACATGGTGCAAGCCTCATGACCATCAGGATTACGTTCTTGCCTAATTTTTGCTGCCCTTTGTGGATCAATGGCCAGTTTTATTTGTTCATCCCAGTCCAGTGCCTTACGTGCCCTGGCCATTTTTTTATCCCATTCCAGGGCTCCGGGAATCCCTTTGACAATATCCGCAGCATGGGCTGCAATACGAGAGGCCATAATCCCTTCTCGTACATCCTCCAGGGTTGGTAAACCCAGATGTTCCGCTGGGGTAACGTAACATAAGAAATCTGCCCCTGCGGCAGCAGCTACGGTTCCGCCAATGGCTGCGGTTATATGGTCATAACCCGGTGCAACATCTGTAACCAAGGGACCCAGCACATAAAAGGGCGCCCCTTTGCAGAGGGTTTTTTGCACCTCAATGTTGGCCCGAATTTGATCCAACGGAACATGACCAGGTCCCTCCACCATGGCCTGAACTCCTTTTTCCCTGGCTTTATCCACCAATTCACCCAGGATAATCAACTCCTGGATTTGTGCCCTATCAGTTGCATCTGCCAGGCAACCCGGACGCAAACCGTCTCCAAGACTTAATGTTACATCATATTTCAAGCAAATATCCAGCAGTCGGTCGAATTGCTCATACAAAGGGTTTTCTTTCCCATGATGAAGCATCCAACCTGTCAGGAAGGACCCTCCCCTGCTTACAATATCTGTAATGCGGGACTGCTTTTTAATGCGTTCTAAAACTTCAAGGGTAATCCCACAATGAACGGTAATAAAATCAACACCGTCTGAACAGTGTCTTTCAACCACTTCAAAAAGATCATCGGCAGTCATGGCAATCATGCTACCCCTTTTGTTACGGTTTTCTAAAAAAGATTGATAGATCGGTACTGTACCCACTGCAATGGTACTTTCTTCAATGATCCGTCGGCGCCCCTGGTCAATTTCTCCACCAGTACTTAAGTCCATTACAGCATCTGCTCCGGCTTCCAGTACAACCTTAAGTTTTTCCAGTTCTTTTTCTATATCCGTAAAACTGGTGGATGTACCAATATTGGCATTAACCTTTGTTTTTAGACCCTTGCCAAAACCAACGGGATCTAAATTGCGGTGATTAATATTCGCAGGGATAACAATGCTTCCTTCAGCAACACCCTGCCGTATAAATTCCGGGCTAAGGCCTTCCTTTTCAGCCACCCGTTTCATGGCAGTGGTTATTTCCCCTGCCCTCGCCGCTAGCATTTGCGTCATAGCTTCTCCTCCTTAGAAAAATAAAAAATGCCCATAGGAAATATGGGCATAAAATAGTATAGTACTCCCCACATTCCCTTCGCTGGTATTAACCAGATCAGGTTCAAAGAGTCAAGCACATCATCGGGTGCCTATCTCAGCCCGCCTCTTCGGGCCCCCCTAATGGTTTATATTCAATTATCCCTTTTATTCAACAGTAAGTCACTAAATTCCTGCGTGTCGAGAAAAACTTTACCTATGCAAGTCTTGATGCAGTATACCCGTGAAAAAAGTTAAACTACCCCTAGGCATAGTTGCTAATACAGGCCTGCTGATAAGATTTTCTATTTGTGGTAATATAACCCAATAAGTTTTTGATTTCATCCACGTCAAAGGGCTTGCTCATACACATAAAGTCACCCTTTTGCATAGCAATTGTTGCTGTGTCTTCAGCACTATAGGCAGTCATCATAACAACTTCTGTATTAGGGGCAAGGGATTTAATTTTACCAAGGGCTTCTAGACCACCCATGATTGGCATTCTTACGTCCATAAAAATTAAATCCGGTTTCACGTTACGAACCTTATCCACTGCTTCGACACCATTCTGAGCTGTATAGACATTATGCCCGGACTCCTTAACCAGTATTTCTAAGAGGTAACGTACTCCTGCTTGATCATCTACAATTAACACATCCAGTGTTGATTTCATTTTTCTACGCCTCCCGACATTTTGTGACATTGTTCCATAAAAGGTACATATTACCAATTTTACTTATTGTTTTCGACGGGAGTTTGATAAATCCTTCTAAATAAATTGAAATCTTATAGGAATTTTTCTAGTTCTGCAACACCAGACGCCCATTTACAAAAACTTGTTCAACTTGGTGATTTGGATCAAATATTGGCCTATCAGTGACAATGATATCTGCATCCTTACCTACTTCCAAGGACCCCACACGATCTTCAATTCCCAGCAGTTTTGCCGCATTAATTGTGATGGCCCGCAGGGCCTCTTCTTCGGGCAGTCCCCCTTTTACCGCCAGGCCTGCGGATAAGCTAAGATAATGAATTGGTACAACTGGGTGATCTGTCATAATGGCAAAGGGTACCCCTACTTTATACAAGGCCATTGCCGTCTCCAGGCTTCTGTTCATTAGCTCCACCTTAGCCCGGTTACTAATAATGGGGCCCACCACTGCCTTTACACCAGCCTTCGCTATCCAAGGGGCAATTAAGTGACCCTCGGTACAATGTTCTACTATAAGTTGTAAATCAAATTCTTTGGCTATGCGAATAGCAGTCATGATATCATCTGCCCGGTGGGCATGAACCCGCAGAGGTATTTCGCCCTTTAATACCCGTACCACTGCCTCCATCTTTAAATTACGCTCTGGAGGTGTAGTATTTTCAGTGGCCGCCCTGGCTACTTTAGCTTGGTAAGTTTGTGCAGCCACCAGGGTTTCTCGAAGCAGGGCTGCAGATGCCATGCGAGTAACTGGCATTTTATTGCTATTTCCATAAACCCTTTTAGGGTTCTCCCCCAGGGCGCATTTTAGTCCAGCCGGGAAGCGTAAAATCATATCATCCACCACAGTGCCCGAGGTCTTCATAACAACCATCTCACCGCCCACAATATTGGCACTGCCAGGTCCCGTTACAACCGTCGTAACGCCACCTGCCAGTGCATCCTGGAAGCCCAGGTCTGCGGGGTTTACAGCATCGATAGCTCTTAAATGAGGTGTTATAGGATCTGCGGTTTCATTGGTGTCGTCCCCTTCTATACGATAAATCTCTTCCAAAATACCAACATGGGTGTGTGCATCAATTAACCCAGGTATGATATATTTACCGGTGGCATCGATAATTTCAACCTGCCGGGGCAAATTGATACTAGACCCCACATAGGTTATTTTCCCGCCATCTACCAGGACGGTTCCCTTCGGTATCACAGGGCCGTTCATGGTATATACCAAACCATTGATTATAGCAAGCATTTATTACCCTCCATAATAGTTAACTAGTTATTTTTTTGCAGCTTGAACAAACTCTCTAAATAACTGGAAAATAACCGTGTCTTTTTCCCACATGCATTCCGGATGACACTGTACTCCCAGAACAAAGGAATGGGTTGTACTCTCCATTCCCTCCACAACACCGTCCACAGACCAGGCACTGACAATAAAACCTTTCCCCACTGTTCCCACAGCCTGGTGATGATAGGAATTAACAACCATTTTTTTGCCCCAAATCTTTGCTAACCGACTTTCTGGCAAAATGTTGATGGTGTGTGTACCATACCACCTAGGTGCTTCCTGGCTATGCTTTACAGGACATTGAACCGTGGCTCCAATATCTTGAAGTATACTGCCTCCGGCAACAATATTGAGCATCTGAACGCCGCGACAAATGGCCAGTATTGGCAAATCCTGCCCGAGGGCCTGCTTGGTTAAGGTGAACTCAAATTTATCCCTTTCGGGACATATTTCTCCCATCTGGGGGTGTGGTTCTTCCCCGAATATAAGAGGGTCAACATCAACACCACCGGACAAAATGAGTCCATCAACCAACTCTAACAGGAAAGGAACCGAGCTTTCTGGTAGGATACAAGGCAAAACTAAGGGCAAACCTCCGGCAGCTGTCACAGCCTGTATATAATCGCGGCTCAAAAAAGTTCTGCCGGTTTTATCATCATAGGAACTGGTAATACCAATAATGGGAATCATAGCTTCCCTCCTTGTGAATTAAAAATACACCCCTCATATGGAGTGTATTCATAACCCTGCTAGATTTCCACCAGTCCCAGACTAATTTCAACGGCCCGGTTCACTTTGTTCATGAAATCATTGTTTAAAGAGGATACCTTCTCAAACAGCCTACTTTTATCAATGGTTCTAAGCTGTTCCAAAAGAACCACAGAATCTTTCTCAAGCCCACTTTCCTTGGCCTGGATTTCAACGTGAGTAGGTAACTTTGCCTTTGCAATTTGGGAGGTTATGGCAGCAATAATGGTAGTGGGACTGTACTGATTCCCAATATCGTTTTGCAGAATCAACACCGGCCTGATGCCTCCCTGTTCTGAGCCGACCACAGGGCTGAGGTCAGCGTAAAAAACATCTCCTCGCCGGACTTGCATGAAAGTTTTATCCCTCCGCTTTGGCCAGCTCGTAACCACTGGAAACATTTTCAATGCGCTGGTATTCGATGGCCAGAGCCAGGTTTAATTTAGCCATTTCTAAATAACCTTTTTTCATTTGTTCCCTTAAAAGGCGTCGTTTACGCTCAGCAATATATAACTTCATTGCCTCCCTAATAAACTCACTGCGATTGACCCTTTCTTCCTCGACGATATTGTCCACTTCCTCCAGCAGACTGTCGGGTAGGCTAATCATGATTCGTTTAATCTGTGCTTGTGACACCTACCGGACCCCCTTGTTCTATACTAAAAGATACATGTTAAATATATACCCAAAACTGGATAAATTATGTCAAATCATTATCTGGTGCATCCTTAGCAGCATTGGGACCTCTGCCCAGGCAAATTTTACCTGTACGCACCATTTCCACGATACCATGTCCCTGCAACATACTGCAGAGAGCATCAATCTTCTCTTCTGTGCCGGTTAACTCAATAACCATGGTCTCACTGTTTACATCAACCACATTGGCCCGGAAAATATCCACAATGTTAACAATATCAGCACGATGACCTGGTTCATTGGCCTTTACTTTGATCAAGGCCAATTCTCTGTTAATTGATTCGGAAGCACTCAGTTCATGAATTTTGATGACATCCACCAGTTTACTGAGTTGTTTTACGACCTGATAAAGAATATGATCATCACCCTGAACAACCAAAGTAATGCGGGTGATATTGGGATCTTCTGTATAACCTGCTGCAATACTTTCAATATTAAACATACGCCGACTGATCAGGCCAGAAATTCTCGCTAATACACCGGGCTTATTTAACACTAGGACGGCCAAACTATGTCTCACTTGATAACCCTCCTTAATCACCAAGGCATCTGATAACTTTTTAGCACCCTCGTTATATCGACCAAGGTTATTCTTTTCTACAAAACCATTCAATATCCTTGTATATAATAGCATGCAAATAATGGTATTGCTATTCTATAACCTTTGTGCCACAGTTAGGACAGAATTTTCCTTCTTCGGGTAACTGAGTGTTGCAGGCAGGACATACCGGTGGCTTGGGCATCAATTTATCTATCTGTTCCTTAAAGTTCAGTATATCCTGCTCTACAGCTTGGGTACTTTGGCACAGACGTTCAATCTCCTCTGCCAGTGCTTCTTCTCCCTTAAACTTTCGATAATAAAGTTCACCTATTGCTTCAATGTTATTAACCATAATTTTCTCCAGTTTACTGATTTCATAACGCATCTTGGTAACTTCCACCAGTTCACCGGACTTTTTGGTTATTTCCTTTGCTTTCTCCCCAATATCCTTGGCCTTCTCGCTAATGTTTTTAATAAATTCCACCTTTATCCTCCTCCTTTTATTTCAATTCCAGAATGACAGCACTCTCCTCACAGTTGGGAAACTGCGGGCAGTTAACACATTCTTTCCATACCTTTTGAGGTAATGACTCTTTATCCGTTAAGTGAAACCCGCATTTCACAAAAAATTCCGGTTTATAAGTTAGGGCAAATACCCTTGGCAAATCAAGTTGCTTTGCTTCTTTAAGGAAGGTCTCCACCAGGGCCTTCCCTAACCCCTGTCTGAGGTATTCCGGTACAACTGCCAGTGCTCTTATTTCCGCCAAATCACTCCAGAGCACATGAAGGGATCCTGCGGCCACAACCAGGTTATTCATTTCCACTACAGAAAATTCTCGGATACCTTCATAAAGGGTCGTACGGGCCCGAGCCAACATTTTCCCTTCCGTCGCATAATGATTAATGAGTTTATGGATATCTTCAACATCGGATATCTTTGCCTTTCTTATGAGCACTGCTACATCTCCTCTAGGAAAAAGTATATATCAGTATATATAAGATTATATTCGCTATTTTTCATAGATAACCTGCCCGGTTCAACAAAATTCACCTGACCATAGTAATAGTGAGAAAAAATTTCTCCCGGCAGGAACCGGAAACTAAACCTTTACATAACATGAATCAGGAAGGAGGAAGTTGCTTTGTCTGTTATTATTGCTGATCCTATCCCATTTCATCACCACTTTGTTATCGGACGTACCGCAACTATTAATAATCATTACCATAGTTTTTCTGGGGTTACCGGCCCTGAAATACCATTACCCCATTGTGCTAATCTAGGGCATGTCCATGAAATATATGTTACTCATTGTTCATTTCTCTACATGCATAATCATCAAATTAAAGGAATAACCGGCCCTCCGATATGGCTTTCTGAAACTGAACATTATCACATCATTTATGGCTCTACTTACCCTTGTCCTGCAGACAATCATATTCATGATTTCTCCGGTTCTTCTAAAATATTTTGCTTATAATAACCCTGCCGTTTTTTAGCGACAGGGTTTTCTTATGAGTATTAATAGCGATATTTTTGAAAGAATTTTACCAGGAGGGCGCCCGCTGCAAAACCGCCGATATGAGCCAGAAAAGCCACTGATTGTGCTCCCTGAATACTAAAAGTTTGGTTAACAACCTGTAACAGAAACCAAAAACCTAAAAAATAAAGGGCCGGTATATGAATGATCTGGATAAAAACAAAAATGGGGATAAGAGTAAGTACTCTGGCGTGGGGGAATAAAACAAAGTACCCACCCAATACACCAGCAATGGCGCCACTGGCACCAATCAACGGCGAAGTGGAGGTAGGATCTGAGAAAACGTGGGCCAGGGTTGCGGAATAACCAGTAATCAAATAAAACAATAAAAATCGCAACTTACCCATACGGTCTTCAACATTGTCCCCAAAGATCCACAGGTACAACATATTACCCAGGAAATGCATCCAACTACCGTGTAAAAACATGGCCGTAGTCATGAAGAAAAACTGACCAAGCAATCCATATTTGAATATTTCAGCCGGCGTAACACCCAGGGCAAAGATCAGATTATCCATATAAGGACCGAGAGATTGCTCATACAACCAGGCAAAGGTATTCAGCAAAATCAGGATTATCGTAACAAGGGGAAATCTTCTCGAAGGAATATTGTCCTTTAACGGGATCACAACAGGATACCTCCAGCACTTTTTGATTATTATATATCAATTTATGGTTTGAGTTATTACAATGTTATTACTATTTCTCAATATGCCAAAGAAGACCCGCAGTTCTCACTGCGGGTCTCTGTTAATGCTTAGGGCAGGGGTTTAGCGGGTTAAACTCCTTCATATACTTTGGTTCTACTTCCCTCCAGGATTCACCAATGGGTTCCAAATACAGCTCTCCCATTCTTTGAACTTCCCTTTTAAAGTCTTCTGGGGTACCTTCTCCTTCCACCAGGTTTTCCATATTTTGATTGGCATCTTCAGAGAAGATTTTATAAGATATTTTACCCGTTGCCGTTTCCAGTTTAGAGAAGGCCTTGAGGCGTTTGCCATCCATATCTCCAACCAAAATTTTATGCACTTCCTCGCCTGGTGTTTTATAAACGTAAATATCTTGTTCTGGCAAACGTTGCATGATATTCACCCCCGTTTCTTTTTGTCACTATCATTTTAGTTTATCATACCGCCCTGGGGCTTTGCTCATTCTCAATATTTGTTATGAATAAACTTTGTATAAAGTCCTTTAGATAATAAATTCCTTCTTTTTTTCAGGTCGGCCTTCCAACTCCTGTTTCTTTGCTTCATAGCCCGGCCTGCCAAGCAATGCATACGTAGCATTTTTACCTTCTTCCACACCCGGCTGATCAAAGGCATTGATATTTAGAAGTTCCCCAGTAAAGGCCGTTTCTATCTCCAACAACTGGATAAGCTGTCCAATGGTAAAGGCATTAATTTCCGGCAATATAATAGTCATATTCAAACGGTGGGCCTTCATTAACGCGTATTCTGTGGCCATTTGTTCTGCTGTGATGAGATCTCCCAGACTGTGCCCCCCTAAAAAGGAGATTCCCGGTATATGATTAAAGACTTTGGGTATAGCAACCTCCTGGCGGTAACGGCTGACACCCAAAAAGGTAACAACTTTATCAAAGGGTCCCTCAACATATAACTGAACCTGTGAATGTTGATCGGTGGTTCCCAAGGCTTTAACGGGTGTTTGACCGACAAATACTTCTTCTCCTGTAAGACTTTTACGCTTACCAAGGCTTTCTGCCCATAGCTGGGCATACCAATCAGCAAAGTACTTCAAGGCATCCGTATAGGGCATCATCACAGATACGTTCTTTCCCCGTTCCATGGCCAGATACTGCAGGGTTGACCGTATATAGGCTGGATTCCGGTAAACATCCGCTTCTTCACAGAGTTGATCCATATAGGCTGCCCCGGCCAATAATTCGGTAATATCGATGCCACATACAGCTGCAGGCAATAATCCCACCGGACATAGTTCTGAGAAACGTCCCCCTACACCCTGGGGTATAATAAAGGTTTTATAGCCTTCTTCCTGGGCTATTTTAATAAGGTTTCCCTTCTCGGCATCAGTGGTAGCGATCATATTTTTGGCATAGGTGTTCCCCAGTTTATCACGGAGTAGCTGGTAAACAATCATGAATTGTGCCATGGTCTCCGAGGTGCTGCCTGATTTACTAATGACATTAAACACCGTCTTCTTGGGGTCAATCACATCAAACAAAGCAGCAACCCGCTCCGGGTCCACGTTGTCTAAAACATAGAGTCTGGGGCCACCACGTTTTTCTGTGGCTAATTCATTATAATGCAGGTGATTAAGGGCCGTTTGTACTGCCAACGGCCCCAGGGCAGAGCCGCCAATGCCCAGAACAACAAAGTTTTCACACCAGGTGCGTAATTCTTGGGCTGTTTCCAAAATATCCTTTATCACATCTGCTTGCTCAAAGGGAAGTTTTCTCCAGTCCATTTCGCCGGCGGCTCTTTTCTCCTTCATGTTTTGATGTGCCTCTGATATCTTGACCGCCAGGGCATCAATATCCTCCTTAGAAAAACCTTCCACCGGGCCAGCAAAGCCTTTCATCATATTATTAAAATCAACCTTTAACTTCATTTCTTCCTGCCAGTGGGGTTGTTGGTATCTGTTCATTCATAACCTCCTCTAGAAAGTGCTCCCTATATAATACCATTATATTCCATTAATTCCTGCTAAGAAATTATCGTTAGTTTGCCCCTTTTTTGGACAAAAATCAATATATTGTTTGCAATATTCGACCAAAAATATAAATTTTTGTGCTATTATGTAAAATAATACAATTATATATTAGAGGTGCTCACCATGAATCTTAAACTTGAAATCGGAAAGTAGCTTCCCGAGCTTGACTTAATCCCTCAAATAACCAAATTTTAGGGCATTAAACCACTGTTTTTATGGTCTCTGAAATTCTTGGCGTCTGGAATATGGTATTACTCCTAAGTACCCCAATAAAGGCTAGGTTTTAGGGTACAGTTAATAAGACCCCTTTTGGGGGATCAGTGACACCAGATATTTAGGTCGTCCGATGTTTGTTTAACCGGAACTTACTGCAACCCATGCCTGTGTGCAGAGAAATTCTTGTAGTTTTTCCTTGGCATTTTTCAAAACCTTTTGTAGCCAGGGATTAGGGGCTAACTTTATATGGCGGTAACGGTCGTTGCCTACAATGTTCCCAGGTACATTCAGTATTTTGCGGCGGATAGTTGGCACTTCAGCACGACTGTCTTTGCCATCCAATAAGACCAAGCGAAACCAGTTGAGAATGTTATACGATAATACTTTGAGCCACATAAAGGCTATATTTCGATCCAACTCTGCCTGACTCATTTTTTCAAAGCCTAGACCAACCTTGAGTTCATCAATTTTGTTTTCAATATTGCAACGCTTATTGTATTGGTGCCATACCTCCTCTGGGTTGTACTCGTCGCTAGAAGTAATTATCACTTGGTAATCAAATGTCTTTAGGTCAAAGTTAAGTTGCTCACCAGATACCTTTGGTTCTTGAGTTTCACGGATAAATACAAACCTGCGGGCTTTGGACCATTTAGGCAATGGAAGAGTAATTTCTGCTGCAGCGTAGTGGTTGCTCAAAGGCTGCCATCGTTCCTGATCATCAAGGTATTTAATGACTTTTTTCATATTACTGGTGAGCTTAGCCTTACAAATATACTCAATGCCCTGTTCTTCCAGGTAGGCGAAGTTATCTTCATCAAAAAAACCTTTATCCATGCGTATGCCTTTTACGAGGATATTCTGGTTGGCTAAGATCTCTAGTGTCTCTTTAAGAAACTCCATAAATTGGCCGTTACTGGCGACATTCCCACTATATAAGCCAGCATTGACCAGTTCGCAAGTTCCGGAGATAAACGCTACTTTTACTTTGTAGGAAGGTCGCCCGTGATACCGGGGATTGTAACCGACTTTTGATCCCTCCTGTTTACCGAAAACAGTGAGGACACTGTCGTCAATATCCAGCCAGACTTCGCGGGATTGGTCGCATTTGGCCTTTAAGGATAACAGTTCCTGATTCACCAGAGACAATTGGTCTAATGCCTCCTGCTCACATATAAGAGATACAAAGTTTCGCAAGGTGCTCTCGTCAGGCACTTGTGTTACTTCCTTAATTTTCTGGTACCCAGGATCAGTTTGTAGAGCATTCATATGAGAAAACCGCAATAATCCCAATGAGAGGGCATCAATGATCGTATCCAACAACTCTGTATCAGAGTATTTACAGTTATGATGCCGCTTAAGAGAGACCCGTTTAAGCATACCGGGTAAATCAACAGCCTTCTTAAAAGCCTCTAGTATACCAAAACTTCCATAAGCGGTTACAGACGAATTGTCAAACCTAAGCGGAAGATCGCTTTTGCTAGTCTGGTGTTGTAGGGAATTTAATTTCTTTTGGTATTTGCGTTCCAAGTTACGTCGTTGTTGACGGGACATAGTTTCAAGTTGATTTGTGGTAATAAGTTGTGATACCATCATTTTAGAGGGTCACCATCCTTTGGAATGATTTGGTTTGGTCACTAAAACATTTCCAGCTAAGGAGTGGTGTACCCTTTTTTTTGCTAAAATTTTTACACGTAAAAATGACTTTGAAGCCTTGACGTTAGAGGATTTCTAAAAGTTACTTTCCGAATCCAAGTTAAAGAAAAAGTTGATGAATCAATTGAAAGTATTTATATCATCTTAGAACAAATCGGCCCCCAAGTGGTAAAAATGATTGCCACCGAGACCGGTGAGAATGTCCATATCATGGGTCAAGGTGGTGTCATCATTGCGACCACTCAGCCAGAAAGACTAGGAACGGTACACGAAGGTGCTAAAAAACTTCTGGCTGGGGAAATTGAGGAAGCTTTTATTACTGAGGAGGATTGCCAACACCTCACTGGTGTTAAACCTGGCTACACAGCGCCAATTATTTATAATGGAAATAAAATCGCGGGCCTAGGGATATCCGGCAATCCCTATCACACCAAACCCATTGCCCGCATTGGCATCCAGATCGTTGAATCCTGGATAACTCGTGAACTGGATCATCTTGCAGTGGAGCAGGCTGTTCTTGAAGTTCATGCCCGGATTGAAGAAGCCACAGCCGCCATAGAGGAGGTATCCGCCTCTGCTCAACATTTAGTAAAAAATGGTCATGCTATGGCCAATGTAGCCGAGGTGGCCACTTCAAAGGTGGAACAAGTTAATCATATTCTGGAGGCCATTGAAGAAATTTCTATCCATAGCAACCTCTTGGGCCTTAACGCAGCCATTGAAGCAGCACGGGCCGGGGAACATGGTCGAGGGTTCGGGGTGGTAGCCACTGAAATCCGTAAGATGGCTACCTCCAGCGCCAAATCCGTAGGGGATACCGCCCTGATTATCTCCCAAATTAAGGATATCTTTCAACAGGTTGCCACTGCGGTAACACAAAATGTATCTGTCACTGAATCCCAGACTGCCTCATTAGAGGAACTATCCGCACAATTAACGGATATAACCTATCAGGTGGATCAGTTGGCTAAAAACTTTAAATAATCTCTTTTACAAAAACCACACGAAAATGTGTGGTTTATTACATTTACTACCCATGCAATTTACCAAACAAGTTTGCCAACCTCCCAATCCCGCTCTTTATTTGATCAGGCGTAGCGTTTGAATAATTTAAACGCAGTGTATTAAGACATGCATCATCTGCGTAGAAGGGAGCACCGGGCACATAGGCCACCTTCTCCTCAATGGCCCTGGACAGAAGTTTTACTGCATCTAAATTTTCCGGTAAGGTCACCCACAAGAACATTCCCCCCTCTGGCTTCGTCCAGGAAACATTGGTTGGGAAATTCTTCTCCATTTCCTGCAGCATTATGTCCCGTCTCCGTCCGTACTCCGAACGAATTGTCTCCACATGGTTTGTTACATTGTAATTCATCAGGTAATGATAAGCAGCTCTTTGCACTAAAGTCCCCGTGTGCAAATCTGTTCCTTGTTTTGCCAGGACAAGTTTCCCCATCAAATCTTTTTCCGCCACAAGCCAACCAAGTCTCAGACCCGGGGCAATGGTTTTAGAGAAAGTACTCAAATAGATTACCCAGCCAGTTTCGTCAAAGGATTTTATAGGAGGAACCACTTCTCCATAATAACGCAGTTCCCCATAAGGGTCATCTTCAATTAAAGGAACCTTATTTTCCTGCACAATTTTAGCCACAGAACGACATCTTTCTTTGCTCAACGTTACACCCGTGGGATTTTTAAAGGTAGGGGTTACGTATATAAGCTTTGGGTGATGCTTTTTAATCGCAATATCCAGTGCCTCTATATTAATTCCCTCATCATCCGTAGGAACATCAATAAAACGTGCTTGGTAGCTTCTAAATACTTGAAGTGCCCCTAGATAACTGGGCTTTTCAACCAACACCACATCCCCGGGATTGATAAACAACTTGGCCAATAGATCCAATGCCTGTTGGGAACCATTTGTTATTAAGATATTGTCCGATTTGGTCTCTATCTCTTTGGCCTGCATTTGTGAAGCAATGTATTCCCTAAGAGGTAAAAATCCTTCTGTGGTGCTGGCAGACCACCAGCAAAGGAGATGATCTTCCAACAACTCCTTTCAGATCCCCTGGTCCCAGCTTTTTAAACCCTATCCTCAAACACCCATGTCGTCAATTATAAAAGAACTGGTTTCTGACCCTCATTCCAGTGAGATCATCTCATTGGCTGTTGGCATGCCCGACCCATTCTTATACCCCTTGGATGTTTTCCAAAGGATATTAGAAAATATGCCAGCAACCAATCCCTCAGACTTTGGTTACATCGCTACTGAAGGGTATTTACCCCTGCGCAGAACCATTGCCCATATGCTATCAAGTAATGGAATTGAAACAACTCCAGAAAGAACTTTAATTCTTTCCGGGGCCCAGCTGTTGGTCCTACCCACCGAGGCCGGACTTAATTTGGAGATTTTGGAGGATTATCTGATTCGTTACCGTCCTAAGTTGTTTTATACTGTATCGACCTATAACAATCCAACCGGACAAGTCCTTACGGAACAAGAACGAAGGGAGCTTTTACTTCTTGCCAGGAGGCATCGTCTGGTTATTGTTGAGGACGATCCGTACAGTCAACTTTATTACGAAGAGAAGCCTCCTTTGCCTATCAAATCCATGGATTCCTTTGAGGGGGTCGTTTATATAGGAACTTTTTCTAAGACCTTAATCCCTGGGTTACGTGTTGGTTTTCTTACGGGTCACTCAGCCCTCATTCATCGTTTGGCCCTTGAGAAACAGTATGTTGACCTTCACAGCAATAACTTCTCCCAGTGGCTTATCAACTTCTACCTGGAACAGGGATACTTTGAAGATCATTTAAACTTTATTCGATCTGAATATAAAAAACGTCGGGATAGCCTTGTCAAAGCCATTCGACGCTATTTAGAAAATAATGTTCATTTTAATGTACCCGGTGGTGGATTTTATCTTTGGTGCAAATTGAAAGGAACGATTACCTCTGGTAGATTATTGCAAGAAGCAACTAAATGTGGGGTTTTCTTTGTCCCTGGCCAAGCCTTTAATGCCCGGCCAACAGAGGAAAATGAATTTCGCCTTTGTTTTGCCAGTCAGCCCGAACCGGTGTTGGTTGAAGGAGTAAAGCGTTTAGCAAAGGCATTAGAAATTCTACAAAAAAGTAAAACTCCCAGGAAAATATCTGAAAGCTTTTTAAAACCAATTGTATAGCCTTATTGCAACGGAGCTGTAATTTTCTATTATGAAACAGCTCCGTATATTTTTCTATATATGTAACATTTATCTATATTCTTACATAATGTGGTAAAGAAGATCCCTTAAAGAACGCTAGGCTGACACCCTACCCTAAAGACACCAGAGCACTGGTGACAGCCTTAGTTCCCCTTGTGTATTTCAGAAAGCTTTATCTTTCTGATCTGCCAACAAAAGAGTTTGGAGGTATGCATATGTCCAAGGAAGACAAAAAAATTGACCAGACGAAAGCTCAGGCTGCTCCTATGGGGCCAATGACAGGTCAACAGGGTATGGTCTATCCTGGTCAACCAGGTATAAACCCTCCCTATCCGCCCATGCCGGGAACCCAGCCTGGTTATTGTCCTGGCGTTCCCTATCCAGGGATGGAACTGGCTCAGGCCTATGTACCCATACAACCCTGTGGAGGTCCCCAGTATGATCTTAGGAAAGCATTGGAAGTGGGTACTTTATACCCCGAATTATATAAGCCCTATCTTTATCCTCACAAATAGACGGAGGTGACTACTATGGATGCTAATACTAACGCCATGCCTCAACATCAAATTCTTATGCAAATCATGCAGTTGGAATTTGCCGGTGTTGAATTAAACCTTTTCTTAGATACTCACCCAGATTGCCAGGAAGCACTCACACAATTTAATCAAGTTCACCAGCAATTGATGCAATGCAAAAAATCTTATGAGCAAATGTACGGTCCACTGTGTAATTATGGTTTCTCACCCAATGTAGGAAATTACTGGAGATGGGTGGAGACCCCCTGGCCCTGGGATATTAAATATTAAAGGAAAGGATTTGTGAGTATGTGGGTCTATGAAAAGAAACTTGAAATACCGGTGAGGGTTTGCGGTCCTAATCCTCGCTTGGCTTCCTATATTATTACCCAATATGGCGGGCCTGAGGGTGAGCTATCCGCCGCACTAAGATATTTAAATATGCGTTACAGTATGCCTACTAATAAGGCTAAAGGTGTTTTAACGGATATCGGCACTGAGGAACTGGCTCATATGGAAATCGTAGCCACCACCGTTTATAAATTGCTAGAAGGGGCTTCCCCTGAACAAATTAAGGCTGCCGGCTGGGGTGGTCATTATGCAGATCATGACAAGGCCCTCTGGTGGGAGAATGCCTCCGGTGTTCCATGGGTTGCCGCCTATGTTTCCGCCACTGGAGATCCGGTTGCCGACCTGCATGAAAATTTAGCAGCTGAGCAAAAGGCCCGGGCAGTTTATGAGAATCTGATTAGACTATCTGATGACCCTGAAGTAACCAACGTCCTACGCTGGCTCCGCGAAAGAGAAGTTGTTCACTTCCAGCGCTTCGGTGAAACTTTGATGGATGTGCAGGAATACGTTAAACAGAAAAAATATTACTAAGGGTAAATAATACAAAACATGGGATATTTTTTACAGTCTGAGGTCACCAAATCGGTGGCCCTTATTATTTCTTTAATTGTTATAAGAACCCTTGTACTTGGAATAATAACTGTAATGAAAGGAGGTGAAGGATTGAAGATTAGTAAAAGAATGACCCTTTTATTATGTATTTTGCTTGTGGCCATTGTAGCTGCCGGTTGCACCGCAGCCCGTAAACCCGAGGTCAATAATACCAAAGATAAAGTTACGCAAGAAAACCGTCAGGCTGAAACATTAGCCAGAGAAGCAACCCAGGTGGAAGGTGTAAAAAAAGCCTATGTGGTTGTATCCGGGAATATGGCTGTGGTAGGTTTGGACACAGATAAAGACACCAAAAAAGCAGAAATTACACGGATAAAAGGTGAGGTTGGGCAACGTCTTAGAAATGCCGATGGCCAAATCAATGATGTAAGGGTAGCCACTGATGCCAATACCGTCACTCGAATTCGTAACATTTCAGAGGGTATTACCAATGGAAAACCTGTCTCCAGCTTTGGTGCCGAACTCAATGAAATTGTTCGTCGCATTACCCCAACAAAGGAATAATTTTGTAATCCCTTGATCTAATCAGGGGATTATCTCTTTTAAATGGTTATTTTATTATTTTTAAAAAATAATCCTTGATTTTTGTCATTTTATACAGTATTACAGTAATATATATATTTTACTGCCGGAGGTTTGGCCAATATTATGAAAATTACTATAATCGGTGCTGGTAAAGTAGGCTTTGAAACTGCCCGTCGTCTTTATGAGGAAGGCCATGATATTCTGGTGGTGGACAAAGATGATACTAAACTATCTAAGGTTGAAGAACAACTGGATGTTATGATATTGAAGGGGAACGGCGCCACCGCTCAGGTGCTACGGGACCCTTATGTCGTTGATAGTGACTTGTTATTGGCTGTAACTAACAGTGATGAAGTTAACATCATTGCAGGAATAACAGGAAAAAAACTTGGTATTAAAAAATCCATTGTTCGGGTACGTGACCCACACTATGCAATGGACTCATCCTTTTCCAGGGAAGACCTGGGCTTGGATCTAATTGTGAATCCTGAATTTGCAGCAGCCCGAGAAATTGTTCGCATGTTAACAATGGCATTGCCTGTTCATACAGAACCCTTTGGGCAGGGTAAAGTCCAGTTAGCTGATATTACCACTGACGAGAACATGACCCATTTTATTAACAAACGCATTAAAGATTTGAAAATGCCCCCGTCTTGCTTGATTGTAGCCATCTCGCGTCGTGGTGATATGATTGTTCCCGGTGGGATGGACACGATCTTACCCGGTGATACCCTCTATATATTAGGACTACCCAGCAGTATTGATCATCTGGTATCCAAGGTCAAAAAACGCCGCCAGAAAAAAATGCACAGTGTAATCATTCTGGGTGGTGGGCGCTTAGGCTATTACCTAGCAAATAAGCTTTGTTCCTTGGGTATGTCTGTAAAGGTTATTGAACAAGATTACAGTAGATGTCATGAGTTGGCCGAGCGATTACCCGATGCTTTGATATTAAATGGGGATGGCACCGATGTAGATTTGTTGAAACGGGAGGGCATTGAAGAAACCGATGGGTTTGTAGCCGTTACCGGTTTAGATGAGGAAAATTTATTAATATCTTTGTTAGCAAAGCAAATGGGGGCTAAAATGGTGGTGGCCAAGGTAAGCCGTGCCAGTTATGCTCCCATTGTTGAAACTCTAGGCGTCGACGCAGCGGTCAGTCCCCGTCTGATCACTGCATCTGAAATTGTTCGGTTTATACAGGGTGGTAGATTATTATCACTGGTGATGCTTTTAAACGGCAAGGCAGAAGTGGCGGAGTTAATTGTACCAGCCAGCAGCCGTATTATCGGAAAACCTTTGGCTAAATGCGGTTTGCCTAGAAATATCATTGTTGGTGCCATTTTAAGGGACGGCATAGCCATTATTCCAGAAGGTACAGAAAAGATTTTGGCAGATGACCGCATTGTTGTTTTCGCCATGGGTCATACCTTAAACACCATAGAAAAGTTATTCGGTGTAGGAGGAAAATAGAGTTGCATATCCATCTTGTTTTAAAGACAATGGGCCTGGTTTTGTTGTTTGAGGCAGCAGCCATGGTCCCAAGTCTTTTTATTGGCGTTTATTATGATGGAACTAACCTGAACCCCTTTCTCGCAAGTATCGGAGTAACAGGTCTGATCGGTTTTGTCTTATACCTTATCCCAATTCGGAGCAAGAACGTAGGTTACCGAGAAGGATTTGCCATTGCAACCTTCGGTTGGTTATTACTGGCCATTTTCGGCGCCCTTCCATTTACCATTGCGGGAGCAGTGCCAAGCTATGTGGATGCTCTATTTGAAACCATGTCTGGCTTCACCACAACCGGTGCCTCCGTTATCTCCGATGTTGAAGCCTTACCCAAAAGTATCCTTTTCTGGCGTAGCTTTACCCACTGGCTGGGCGGCATGGGGATCATTGTTCTGACACTGGCCTTGATCCCATCTTTAAACATTGCCGGTTTGCAAATGTTTAAAGCGGAAGTACCTGGACCCACCAAAAGTAAAGTGTTGCCTAGAATCGCCCAAACATCCCGGCAACTCTATAAGGTATATCTTATTATTACTTTGACGCAATTAGTGGCTTTAAAACTGGCAGGGTTAACTTGGTTCGACTCCGCTATTCATACCTTTGGCTCGGTGGCCACCGGTGGATTTTCTAATTACAATAGCAGTGTGGGGCACTTTCAAAGCCTATCTGTGGAACTGATTATTATTTTTTTCATGTTGATTTGTGGTATAAACTTTTCTTTGCACTACAGCGTCCTGCGTGGCAATTTTAAGACTCTGTATAAAGATACTGAAACTAAGTTTTATCTCGGAATTATTGCTTTGAGTTGCCTTGCCATTATGTTAAATCTAATCCATGATCTGGATTATACTGCGGGCAAAGCCCTACGGGAAGCTGCCTTTCAGGTGGCCACCATTATTACAACAACTGGCTTTGCCACTGCAGATTTTGAACAATGGCCCTCCTTTAGTAAGTTTATACTGCTTCTACTAATGTTTTGCGGTGGCTGTGCTGGTTCCACAAGCGGTGGCTTAAAGGTGGGGCGTATCTTGATTCTCATTAAAACATTTTCCCGACAATTAATGCGACTTATCCATCCAAAGGCCGTTATTCCTGTTCGTTTAGGAACGTTTGTAGCCTCCAATGAAGTTATTGAATCGGCCCATACTTTTTTTACCCTTTATATTTTGATTTTTGCTGTGGGAACTGGGATTATGACAGCTCTGGGCTTGGATTTAATATCCGCTGCTTCTGCCACAGTGGCAACCCTTAGCAATATTGGCCCTGGCTTGGGTTTGGTAGGTCCTATGTCCAACTATGCAGCCCTACCGGATCTCGGAAAGATTATACTAACCTTTCTCATGTTAATTGGCCGTTTGGAAATATATACTGTTTTACTGGTTTTCAGTGTGCGGTTTTGGCGTTAAAATATTCTAATAAGGTAAATACTAGAAACAAAAACGTCTATGACATAAAATTATTTCAAAGTATATTGTATTTGCAAATTAGCACATTTTTTGCTTTAATAAAATAAGTTGTTAAGTTTTAGGCATTTAAGGAAGGAGCAAGAAAATTGAAATTCCCTACCCTAACAATTGGTAAATTTACTCCAAAATACCCCATCATCCAGGGAGGTATGGCAGTTCGGGTTTCAACGGCGCCACTGGCAGGTGCAGTAGCTGCAGCTGGTGGGATTGGTGTTATTGGTGCCACTGGCATGGAAGAACAGGAACTTCGTGATGAGATCCGTGAGGCTCGTAGAATTGCCCCGAATGGTATCATTGGTATTAATATAATGTATGCAGCCAAAGAATTCTCTAAAATTGTGCACACGGCCATGGAGGAAAAGATAGATATGATCTTTACCGGTGCAGGTTTCTCCAGGGATATCTTTGGCTGGGGAAAAGAATCCAATACACCAATTGTATCCATTGTTTCTTCAGCAAAGGTTGCAAAATTGGCTGAGAAACTAGGTGCCGCAGCGGTGGTGGCTGAGGGTACTGAAGCCGGGGGGCACCTGGGTACTGATCGTTCTATTAAAGATATTTTACCGGAAATAAGAAAGGCTGTAAAAATCCCTGTGATTGCAGCCGGTGGTATCATAGACGGCAAAGGAATTGCAGAAGTTATTCGTATGGGTGCTGATGGAGTTCAAATGGCAACCCGCTTTGTCCTCAGTGTAGAATGTGCCGTGTCCGATGCCTTTAAGAAACACTATTTAAATTCCTCTGCCGAAGATGTGGTTGAAATTTTGAGCCCAGTTGGCTTACCTGGTAGGGCTTTAAAAAATAATCTTGTTTCCCGTATTTTTAGTAATGATGCTCCAAAACCTAAAAAATGCGTTTCCTGTTTAAAACATTGTTCTAAGTCCTTCTGCATTATGAAAGCCCTTACCAACAGTCGTGACGGTAATATCGACGAAGGTCTTGTGTTCTGCGGTCAAAATGTTCATAAGATAAAAGATATTTTACCAGTTAAGGCCATTTTTGATCGATTAATTACAGAATTCCAACAAGCCTAGTCTGTAAGAATTGATTGATTTTTCTCTTTATGGGAGGTATACTTAAGGTACCTCTAAGTTTTATTTCGCTAACTAGGCTATCTCCTCCCGAAAAAATGGATCGGTGTAAGGGTATCGGTAGTTCAAATGGTTGGCACGAAACTTTAGGGAGTCTATTATTCGGAGGAGATATTTGGTGTTTTCCGACAGAACCTTAACATGCCGTGATTGTGGTGCAGAATTTGTTTTTTCTGCTCGTGAGCAAGAATTCTTTGCTGAAAAAGGATTCCAAAATGACCCTTCCCGTTGCCCTTCTTGCCGTGCAGCACGCAAGCAACGGATGCAAGGAAACGATGGATATCGTCCCCAGCGTCAAATGTTTGAAGCTGTTTGTGACGAATGTGGTTGTACTACTCAGGTACCCTTCCAGCCCAGTGGTACCAAACCGGTTTACTGCCGTGACTGCTTTAATCGTGTAAGACAATAGTGAATTAGTTGACCGAATGCATACTGGCATTCGGTTTTTTATTTTAAAAAATGCCTGTTAGACCTTCAGGCTGGTAAAAGAGTAGGTAGAAACTTTCTTTATCTAGATTGAGCGACTTTTGGAGCAGTGGAAACAGCGCTTAACGAAGTTGCGGTGGCGAAAATAGGTGAGCTCACAAGGATGTCGGTCTGGGCCCTGTGGGTACAAAAGCTTAAGCTGACTAAGGATGGTCAGAGGATAGCTTCCTATTTTCGTCCACAACAAGTTCTTGCAATGTTCAATAGGGAGACTTTGGGCGAACGAAGAATGAAATTACTAATAGGTAGATTTGATCAACAAGCTCAACACCTATTAGTCTTTTTTCAAACATTAAACGTACAGGTCTTCTTCACTTATGGTTCTGGCAATTTGACCACCTTTTACAGCCTCTTCATAATCCACTTCATCCTCAAAATCTTCATCAATTAAGAATTGAATTGATACACCACAGGTATCCGCTATGAGATTTAATGCGTCCCATTCGGGGTAAAACTGTCCTTTTTCCAACTTTTGAACCCATTTTGAGGTTTCACCTATCTTAAAGGCAAGCATTTTTTGGGTAAAGTCCTGTCCACTTCTTTTGGATCTTTGTTCCCGAGCCTTCTTAACTTTGAGGCCTAATTCCTTTGAGCTATACACTTGGTGATGCCTCCTTTCAAAATCCTAATTATATTATTTGTTTATGTTCCATAGGTATGAGTGGTAAATTTTCTAAAAATTTTACTGTTATTTTTATAACTATTTTGCCAATTTAGGTTATTTCATCCTGACAACCTTACATAAGATATACCATTAGAAAACCTACTTTAGTTTACACTGGGTCAACAAAACCAGAAAAGGAGGCGTCAGAATGCGTAGACATAAAACGATAACCATTAGTATTCCTGAAGACCTAATTGAATATTTGGATAAAAAAATCACACAAATAAACAAAAGTTCCTTTGAAGAAACCAACCGTAGCCAATACATTCGTTTACTTATCAAAAAAGATATGTCCAATGTTATGGTTTCTGACAACAAAAAAGCAGTATCCCCAGAAGAAAGCAGCGATATTATTCTATCAGATCTAGATTATTTTGATTCCCTGCTGGACATTGGCGGCTACAAACGCTAAATACATAACCCTATAGCGCACGAAATTTTAATAAAGTTGTCATTTTTCAATGGCCTCCAAGTAGCATAATAGGCTAATATGCAAATAATAGAGGAAGGGCATACCCTAAGGTGCCCTTCCTTCTTTATTATTTCACTTCCAAGGATTTAATTTTTCCATCTCTGAGTTCAATTTCTACATCTTTTCCTTCATAGTCATCCAGATCATCTTCGTCAATATCATCCCCATCATCATCTTCTAAATCTGCATTATCGGCAAAATAAAGCTTGTGCTTGCCATTATCTTGTTTTAGATAGATATACGAGGAACTGGCACTATAAAGCTCTCCCTCAATTTCAATATCTTCATCATCGGTTATCTTGATCTTTTCCACTTCGTCATCATCAATGGTGACTTCACATTCCGAGCCAATGAGGACTTCGTCTACATACAGATCCTTCCCATCCCTTTGGATTTTAACATTCCTGGCTAGATCATAGGTTTTCGTACTTTTACCCTTGATGGTGATTTCATCGTCATCCAGTTTGGTAATGGTTCCTTCATAATCACCACTGGAATCATCATCAGTAATTATGATGGTAATTACCTCATCATCATCATTATCAAAAATTAACTTTACATAATCTTTCTTATCAATTTGATCAAATTTCCTGCTTTTACTTCCTTCATAGACATCCACATTTTTAGATACATCATAGGTTTTCTCTTTGCCACTTGAATTCTCAATGGTGATTCCCCAACTACCCGAGTCATCTACTTCGGTAACCTTTCCCTTAACAATCTCAACATCCAAAATATCGATTCTGGTTACGTCATCATTCTTGTCTAACTTTAACTTAACATAATCTCCTTTACGAATATCATCAAAATCTTTGCGTTTTCCGTCATCATAAACATCCACATCGTCGTCCACATCATAGGACTTATCGTCACCATTGGTTTTCTCAATGGTAATCTCTAAGGACCCAGAAGTGTCAAGTTCGGTAACTTCACCTTGGATAGCAGAGGAGGAGCCCCCTCCTTCTGTTAATCGTATGGTGGTTGCTTCATCCTTGCTGTTCAGTTCTATTTCTACAAATTCTTCCTTTTCTACCTCATCCCTGTCCAGGGAATCTCCATCCTTATCCTTTATCCTATAACCACTGGCTAAAGAATAAGTGCGCTCATAACCATCCCCATCTTCAATGGTAATATCCGATGAGCTAATCCTAATAACATCACCAAAGACCTTTTTAGTTTCATTCAAGGGTACAATACTGGATACGATACTGCCAACCTTCCCAATGGAAACCCTCTGACCCCTGGACATTTGAAGAAACGTTGTGCTGACATTTCTTTTATCAATTTCTTCACTGGTGCCATCATCATAGCGAACCGTAAAGTAATCTAAATACATGTTAACCACGTAGCCCTTGCGTCCGTTATCTGTAGATACACTGCTAAGGAGCTTAATTTCTGTAACACTGCCACCGGTTACTTTTATTTCAGCCCGAGCACCGCTGGTTAAAGCAGTTAAATCCTTTGTTGCACCACTTTGTGTAATGCTTACAGAGCCTAACAGAGGATAAGAGTTCAATGTTCCTGTATCTGGTTGGAATGATAACATCCACTGATTGCCACTTATTAATCCCTTAATAGTACCCGTATAGGTTGTAGTAACAGATACAGTCCCGTTACTCTGGTTTGACTTGGTATTAGCTATGTAGACCACTTTACCTGTGGCATCAATAACTACCCTTATATTTTCATTTACCTTTAAAGACCCTGCCGAAATTTTCTTACCATCCCAGTAGTAAAGGGAATCAGCCTGTAAATTCAGCGTGACCGTCTGGCCACCCTTTAAGACAGTGATTTTCTGACCCGTTGCATCAACTTGTGTCAGTTTAGCCATATAATATTTGCCGGCATTGGGGTTAATCTTGCCATTTTCAAACAATCGGGAAATAATGGCCGCCATTTCAGCCCTTGTTACACTGGCATTGGGATCAAAGGTATTATCCGGACGGCCCGACATAACGCCATGCTTCACAGCAGCAGCCACATAGGACTGCAGACTGGAAGGAATTTTAGACTTGTCTTTAAAATTTAGCTGGTAACCATCCGCACTTAATTTTAAAGCATTGGCAAAAAGTACTGCTACCTCTGCCCTACTGGCTGAATTCTTAGGCTTCATACTGGGAATTCCAGCCTTTGATATGTAGCCCTTATCAGCCGCAAAGGCTACATTCTTTTTAGCCCATTCGGGAAAATCCTTTGGGAAGTTATAGCCACCCGCAGACATACTATAGTTGTCTGCCTCTGCTCGATGTCCCATGGCACGGTTTAGAAAAACAATGACTTCCAACTGGGAAACGGGCGCCTTGGGGTCAAATATACCCTGTCCCCTGCCGCCTACCAAGTCCGCAGCACTGCATTCCGCCACAGATTGTTCCCACCACTTGCCTGTGGTATCCCTATAAAGGTGCGAGGATGCCGCCCAGGCATAGGTGCTGGTTAACAAGGAAAAAACTAAGATCAATACGAATAGGTGTCTTCTCCCTTTCAAGATAATACCTCCTTGGTTGGACCAGGCGGATGCCTATTGGGGGGCACGACAGGTATCCGACTGGACCAACATGTTTTTATATTTATGACTGTCTATCTAATCATTTCGTTACAAAAAACATAATTCCTGTACCAAAAATGGAAAATAAATACCATTATGCTAAGGAATGCCTGAAAAATAATACTAACTATGGAAGGATAAAAAACCGACACACCTTGGGTCGGTTTAGGGACAGAACCTATGATTTTTTACGAAGCTATAAATTTCTTGCCAGGATTTGCATCGAATTCCCTGCCATGGCCAATGTCGGTTGTGGGGAGCATCAAACAAGATTATGGGAATCCCTCCCCCATTTAATTGGTAAGCATTATGAATATTATCCTCAACCATCAACTTTACACCAAGCTGCTGGCAAATTTCCAATTTATTATGGGAATCTAACAGATGCAGCCCGGTGAAAGGTATTTCCTTCTCCTGCAACCACTTCTCTGTAGCCCCTTGATATCTGGGACTTCGGGCAGTAATAATATGAACTTCCCATCCCTCCAGAACCAGTTTATGGATGGATTCACTGGCAAAGGAAATTATCGGACTCTTTATAATAATTTCCTCTTCCTTCTCTTCCATTAGTTGAATAAATTGCTCTTCTTTTATGTTATAAACCTCACAGAGGTTGTATTGATAAATTTCTTCACCACATAAATCCTTGCTACAATAATGGTTCATTGTTTGTACAAGCAATTCAAGGTTATCAGCAATGGTCCCATCTAGATCTATCCCAATTCTCATGATCTCTTTCAGCCCCTTTTAGAGAATTCATATCAAGAAGTATAACGATAAACTTTCCCCTGCGTCAAATCCTAATTAAGAACTTAGATGGTAATTTGGAAATTTTTATACCCCTAAGTACTATTTTCCTTTTTACTGGGCATAATAAAAAAAACAATACATAAGAGGTGTAAAATATGAACATTTCTCCTGGAGAGCGAACCATCTATGCTTTCTTTAATGATCGAGTGGCTGCCCGTAGTGCAGCCGAAGCACTTCAAGAAGCAGGCTTTGAACTTCCCTTTGTGGATCGACTAGATCGACATACAAGTGCAGATTTTCTTGAAGCATCCACCCTTCACCCCGAAGGTTTTGGGGAACAACTCGGGGAAGTTGATTTTAACCAAGGATTCTTCTTTACATTAAAGACAAAGGATGATCTTATTAATAAAGCCATTGGTATTATTCAGAAACACGAAGGCTTTGTTTAATATTTTAGGGGCTCCAGGCAGCCCCTTTTTGCTTGCAATAACATGTAAAAATATGTCATAAATGTAAACTAACATAACTATACCCTCACATTTCCTGTCACCTTGCATAGAATATAAAAGAATATAAATAATGCAAGGGGGTCTGTTCTTATGACCAAGGATGAAAAAGAATTAACTGAGGCCACTGAAGATACCGTCTCTTCTACCTCATTTATTAAGAGACGTGGCCTATTAAAGGAATTTGAAGCCTTTACTCTGGAGCCCAGCAATACTAGCGGTGCAATTTCACTTCCACTTAACACAACGCCCACAACCATTGCTTCGTTAACAGGTGAAAATGTACTTTGTATAGATGATGAATGTGATCGAGTTTGCTTAACCTGTACAGTAGGTTGGGAAGCAATCTCAAATGCCAATGGCGAAGGACGGCAAGCTGACAAGGTGGATGTATTATTCAAAATCTTTCGAGGGAACCCTATGGCAGGGGAAATGATTTTTAGCTGTCGACAAAGTGCCAATGCCACAGAGGAAAATTTCCAAACCACAACCTTTACACATGTTGATTTACCCTTTGCCAAAAAGGTTCATAATCCTTGCGAAGATGACCTTTGCCATTGTGCCCCCACAGTGCCTTATTTCGTCACGGCTGAACTCCCTGTGGGCGGGCAGGCCAATGTAATTGGCCCCATTACTTTCACAGGTTCACAAATTGCCCAAAACCCAAGATAAAACAAAACCCGGGCGGTATCAAACCGCTCGGTGTTTTGTTTTATCAACTATGACAGTATCTATCAAATAACTCTTTCTGTTTTGCTTCATTAAATCGTCGTTCCCAACAGGGATGGCTGGCCCGGTTTCAACCCCAAGTTCATGGAAGTGGTTGAAAAAGAAATCCGTATTCACTAGAATTGCATGCACATGGCTGTCGCCTTTGGGGATTTCCTCACTGGTTACACCGGCAAAACGATGATTATGCCTTAACTCACCTTGTACTGCTAATTGGGTGCTGCCTAAAAACTCATGCACATGTGTCTGTACGGAAGGGGTCATACCCTTCGTACAAGAATCCTTTACACCATCCATTATGTTATCAAAGTATTCTTTTTCATATTTATTCATATGAAACCTTCTTGCTTTGATACCATAATATGTAACTAGCGGGAGCTTGTTACAATAAAATGATACAATGTAATTTTTTGATAGATTTTTGAATACTCCTCTATGATATTCCACTCTACTTGCCGTATCATGGTAACTAGCTTATGGGACATGATATCTCCTCGTAGGTATCCGTCATGGTAGGGAAAGTGGTTTCAAAAATATGATCACCTGTCTTATTGGACAGCATTTTATAAAACTCATAAACTTTGCACTAAACAAAATAACAAAACTGAACTCCCAGTTATTCTAAAAGTTCAGTTAAGGTAATATATTTTAAATCTTAAACTTGTCAACTATAACATTTAAGTCTTGGCTAGTGCCTCTGCAGATGCAGCTACCTCTTGCATTGCGGCAGTTTGTTCCTCTGTAGCTACTGCCACGTTCTGAACCCCAGCCATAATTTGTTCAGTTGTAAAAGCAACTTCTTCAATCTGTGCAGTTAGTCCCTGAACAGAATTGATAATCTCTCTAAATTTCTGTCCTACATCTTGGGCAACTAAATTTCCTGAATCAACCTGCTTCACACCTTCAGACATTGTAGTTACTGCTTTTTGAGACTCCTGTTGAATATCGCTAATCAAGTCTTTGATTTCTTGCGCTGAACCAGCAGACTGCTCTGCCAACTTTCGAACTTCCTCTGCCACTACCGCAAAGCCCCGCCCCTGCTCTCCTGCTCTGGCTGCCTCAATGGCAGCATTAAGAGCTAGTAGGTTTGTCTGTTCAGCTATGTTGTTTATTATTTCTACAATATGGCTAATCTCTTGCGACTTGTTGCTTAATGTCGCAATTACACCTGCTATTTCTTGGCTAGTGTTAGATATTAATTGCATTTGGCCAGTTAATTTCCCAATACCTTCACTCCCTACACCAGCTAGAGTAGTTGTATCCTGAGACTTATTAGATATATCCTGAATACTAGTAGTGATTGATCCACTGAGGCAGATACTTGAGACATATTAGAAGCAGTTGTCATCGCAATTCCCGTGGTTTGTTGAGAACTGGAGTTTAACTGCTGTGCTGTTTCACTAACCACAGAAGCACCCTTGTTGATCTCCAGCATGATCGTTCTTAGATTGTAGATGAATTTGTTTACGTAATCGGCAAGTTCCCCTGTCTCATCCTTACTGTTTATGTCTATTTTTTGCGCCAAGTCACCGTCGTTTTCAGCAATATCTGCCAGCTTGTTTTTAAGTGTATTAATAGGTTTAATTATTTGACTGATAAAAATAATAGCTAAGAAAAGTGAAATACCTGTTACAGCAATTATAAAGAATAACATTTCATTTCGAACAGTGTTATTTCGTGCAGTTTGGCTCTTCTCCATATCTGATGTTCTAGCTGTAACAACCTCTTGGATCTGTTTAACCAGACCATCCATTGCATCTGTAGGTGCACGGTCCATTCCTTTTACCAGTATTATCCTGTATTCTATTATTTTGTTATCAAATTCGATAATAGTATAAAAATTCCTTTAAAACTCTTTACGCGAAGAATAATTAAAAAACAAGGCTTCACAGGCCAAACCTGCGAAGCCTTGTTTTCATTGGAGCCGACGATGGGATTTGAACCCACGACCTGCTGATTACGAATCAGCTGCTCTACCAACTGAGCCACGTCGGCTTAACTCAATAGCTATACTACCAAAGACTTACGAAGAATGCAAGTATATTCAGATAATATCCGTAGACAAATAAAAAAGAGACCCTGCAATGCAAGATCCTCTTTGTGGAGCTGCTAACCGGGATTGAACCGGTGACCTTATCCTTACCAAGGATACGCTCTACCTACTGAGCTATAGCAGCATAATGGTGGGCGATGACGGGATCGAACCGCCGACATCCTGCTTGTAAGGCAGGCGCTCTCCCAGCTGAGCTAATCGCCCATCGACATGAATTATGTTAACAGAAATAAATCTTCAAGTCAATAAAAATATCCTTGGGATTTTTTATATTCTTTAAGGACATGTTTCCTGGAGGTATTGAATTTAACTTATCTGTTTTTTCAAACTCTACTAAAGGTACTAAAAGCGAAGTTTATTATTAAAGATTATTTAAAATATCAACATTGTGAGTAAAGGGACAAAATGCGTTCATATGTTCGCAACCTACTATAAACATGTCAAATTAGAATTTATTTGGATCATTCTCTGTACATTGTTCATCAGAACTTAGCTTATCCTACATTTAGGGTTATCATTAGACAAAGCCCTTCGTTTGTCCACCTGTGGCTTAGACGTTTATGAACTTAACAGACTATTAAGGATTCTAATATTGTAGAAGGCCCTGCGGAATAAGATACTGTTTATGGTTATTTTTAAATTCAAGCTGCAAAAACATTAAAATTATGCAAAAACATGTTGACTTAGTAAGGTTAATTTGTTAACATATCAATTGTCAGTTGCGATTGGGCGATTAGCTCAGCTGGGAGAGCGCCTGCCTTACAAGCAGGATGTCGGCGGTTCGATCCCGTCATCGCCCACCAATCAAAATTGGAGCTGTGGTGTAGTGGCCTAACATGCCTGCCTGTCACGCAGGAGAACGCGGGTTCGACTCCCGTCAGCTCCGCCACTTAAAACCCTCAATGAAATTCATTGAGGGTTTTATTATTTCTCACTTTTTTCCTGTTCTAATTTACAACATAATTGCACATTATTTAATAGTAAAGAAGAATATGTAGCAAAACGCCTCCTCCTCTAACAGCCGCCCTTTGCCTCCAGGGCGGCTGCTTTTTGGCCATAATAGATGCTGAATTAAATTAAAAATTATTAGCGGATGAATCCCGTTCAATCAGGAATACTACTCCTAGGAGGGGATAACCATGATTTTTGCTTCCGAAAGGCAACATCATGCTTGGTGGGTTTTTCCCACAGCCATCGCCTTTGGTTTGGGATTAGCAACTTTCCTGGGAGCACCAATGGGACGTCAGGTAGACAAGGCTTTCTCCGTCTGCGATCAACAAAAGAGAAGTACTAAACCCATGCAATAAGTAAGGGCCCGTTTTGGGCCTTTACTATTTTTAATCCAGAGGTTCAATATTTTTTATGACTAATTTATTTCCTTTATTTTTCTGCAGGGTGTAAATGAATGTCTCAAATTCTGTTAAACCGTCTTCGTCTTCTCCCCAGACAGGCATAAGAACACGAACCTTTGCCCCTGTTTCTGATAAATCCATAACATTTAACTCTTTATTATAAAGAAGTGGTATGGACCCTTCAGTAAATAATCCAACATAATGGCCATCCCGGGAAGCTGCTTGCCATAAGTTTTCTATAAAAGACTCATCCCAGTAATCCATTAGATGTTTTCTTAAATCTTCATAACTATCAATGTTCGGTGAAGGTGCTATGTAGTGCTCAGCCAAAAAATCTGGGTTATTAAAATATTCCACCCGCAGCATCTGCCGGTCCGCAGCCAACAAGTGGCCAATAACCCCCTCCTCTGTCATCTCTGGGACCTGAAATAAAGAAACCAACTGTAGCCCTGGCTCCTGAAACACTTCCAAGTTTAGCAGCTTGCCAATATCCTGGGCAGATAAGTAGGTTTTACCGGCAATTAGTTGCGGGGCAGCCGTTAATTCAATGTTCCCATTAGGCTGCCAAAGATTAATCTGAATGGAATCTTGTCCTTTATAACCCCAAACGATCCCCTCTTGGATATTGGCCCCGAGCTTATATCCTAGTTCCTCCATAATGGGACGTATGGGTACCATAGCCGTACCTTCAATAACCATTGACTCACTGTTGCTTAACAATTTACCATCCAGGGCCACAGGAATCCCTGCAGAAGCAGGAAAAAAGGGGACCAAAAGTATTAAAATAAACGTCCAGAAACCCAACAGTTTTTTCGGCACAAAAACCACCCCTCAAGTATATGTATTCTGTTATATTTTTATGCCGATTGATTACCATTTATTACCATATATTTTTGTTTCTTCTTGTCTATTATTTCCCCCCAATGAAACTAAACAATAATATATAAACCCAACGGCTAGCTGCCGCTGGGTTTATATTGAATCTTCTCCATCTGAAGTAGTTTTTCCTTCCATTCCCGGCCACATCCAAAGCCACCCAATCCCCCCTTGGCTGCCAATACCCTGTGACAGGGTATTGCCAACAACCAGGGGTTGGCACCAACAGCCCCTCCCACGGCCCTAGCCCCACCACGACAACCAGCCAGTTCAGCAATTTCTCCGTAGCTTAGGGCTTCACCATAGGGTATCTGCTGTACAATGCTCAAAACCCGCTGCTGAAAGGGGGTTAGCTTTTCCCAATTGAGTGGTACATTAAACCCTGCAGGTTTACCTGCAAAATAAAGTACCATATTCTTTTCAAAATCCTTCTGAAGGGAAGTTAGATCACAGCATATGTTTTTTTCACTGAGTTTCTCCTTTACATAACCACATAAAGTGGCTAAGGCCGTCTCTTTGCAGGAATGGGGTAACGTAACCCCCTCCAACAGACCGTTCTGCCAAGCAGCAGCAGATACACCTTGAGAAGTTGCTATCAGTTGAACTTGCACTATCAAGACCCTCCAACTTGTATTAGACTTCCATCAGTTGCTTCAGTTTCATGCTTTCGTTGGGAGGTAATAAAAATATATACCCCTATGATAATGATACAACCACCTGCCAACTGCATCAAACTAGGTACCTCACCAAAGAAAAAATAGGCCAAGATGGTAGCACCCACCGGTTCTCCTAAATTGCTTACTGAAACCACAGCTGCTTTTACATATTTTAGGGCCCAATTAAAAAGAGAGTGCCCAAAAATGGTTGGGAATATTGCCAGACAAAGAAACCAGACCCAGGTCATGCTGGGATACGGGTAGAAGGAAGAACCGTAGAATAAATTCAGTATAATAAGGACCATAGTGGCAGCACCGTAGACCAGGAAGGTGTATGGCAAGAGAGACATTCGATTACGTAAATTTCTACCAATTAACACATAGCCAGCCACAAAAACAGCCCCTCCGAAGGCTAAAAGATCGCCTAACAATGCTTGACCGCCAACGTGAAAATCATTTATACCTATTAGTACACTGCCAAAAAGAGCCAAGACAGCTCCTAAAAGCCCTGTTCGACCCACTTGCTCCTTGTACAAAAAGTAACCGCCGGTAATAACAAAAAGAGGCTGCATGGCCACCAGAACCGTGGAACTGGCCACCGAGGTATAGCTCAGTGAACTGATCCAAAGGGCAAAGTGTAATGCAAGGAATACCCCAGACAGGCAGGCAAGGGCTAAATCCTTCTTATTAATACAAAATAATTCTCGACGCCCGGTATAAAAAGTTGGAGTAGCAATAATCAGCACTGTAAATCCCAACCTATAAGCAGCAATAATGAATGGTGGTGCCTCGGCCAGTTTGGTGAAGATGCTGGAAAAACCAGCCGCCAAAACCCCCAGTATTACCACCAGATAGGGATTGATCATAGGCCTGTCAACCTGCATAAGTACACCCCCCTTTATATCCGTATATTTTTCTGCACAAGAAACTTTATTCCTGCAACCTGCACAGAAATAACAACCCCAGGCGTAAGCCTGGGGTTGTTTGCTATTCTCTACGTAAGGCCACAATGGGATCCAGCTTAGAAGCCTTGTTGGCCGGATAAAGACCAAAAAACACACCAATAAAGGCTGAGAAAAGGAAGGCCAGCAATACAACCCACCAGGATACCAGGGATGGTAATTTAAGAAATAGGGCTACAACAAATGCCCCACCGTATCCTAATAGGATACCAATTAAACCGCCCACTGAGCATAATACAACAGCCTCAATCAAAAATTGAATTAAGATATCCTTCCTTTTAGCCCCCAAAGCCATTCGTATGCCAATTTCTCGGGTTCTTTCGGTGACAGAAACCAACATGATATTCATAACACCAATGCCACCCACCAATAACGAAATGCCCGCTATGCAGCTAATCACCAAACCAATAATACCTGTAACTTTCCCTACCGTTTGCATTTCTTGCTCCATACTATACACTGCATAATGACCCGGTGCATTGTGCCGCCGTTCAAGGATCGTCTTTGCCTTCTCCATGGCCAGATAGACCTCTTCTTTGCTGGCCGCACTGCCCATTAGGTAACCAACATATTCCCAGCGGGAACCACCCTGCATAAAGGAGATGGGCACATAAGCATACTTGCCTGGACTCATACCAAGGGAAGACTCTGTTTTCTTAATAACGCCAATGACTACCGCAGCACTCCCATTAACCATCACCTTCTGGCCCACGGGGTTTTCCATATTAAAGATTTCATTGGCCAGTACTTCATCTAAAACCACAACTCGTTTAGCTGCGGCATCATCTTCTGGACTAAAAAACCTTCCAAATAATATTTCAACGTTTCTTATATATTGATAGTCCGTCGTTGTACCTATGATTGTAGTTGATTTTTTACCGGTTGTACTCCTTACTTCCCCCCGATCATATTTCATAGGAGCCAGGTGTTTAACTTGCGGTACTAGGTTTTTAATGACCGTCACATCTTGCTTGGTATAATCAGTCGATTTCATACTTTCCCCGTCTTTGTAGTTGGGGTACACCTCAAATAGATTGGTACCAAAACTCTCCATTTCGTTCATAATCATGGCTTTCCCGGCTTCACCAATGGCAATTACAGATATCACCGCAGCAATACCCACCACAATACCTAAAGTGGTTAAAAAGGAACGAAGTTTATTATTACGAAGTCCCTCCAAACCAACTAATATAAATTCCTTAAAATTCACTGGCTCACCTCTTCTACAGAGGAAATAATCCGGTTAGCTACCTTTTCATCACTGATTAAAAGGCCATCTTTAAAATGTAAAATCCGCTCCGCGTGCATTGCTATATCTGGTTCGTGGGTCACCAGTACGATGGTTGTCCCCTCCCTGTGAAGTTCCTGGAAGATAGCCATAATTTCTTCCCCGGTCCGTGTATCCAGGGCACCAGTGGGCTCATCGGCCATAATGACTGACGGAGAGTTTACCAAGGCCCTGGCGATGGCTACCCTTTGGTTCTGTCCCCCGGATAGTTCATTGGGGCGGTGCTGTACTCGTCCCCCCAATCCAACTCTTTCCAAGGCTTGTTGTGCCCTCTGCCGTCGTTCAGCGGCTTTAACACCGGCATAGAGCATCGGTAATTCTACATTTTTTAAAGCGTTAAGGGCTGGAATTAAATTAAAAGTTTGAAATACAAAGCCTAACCTTTGGTTACGAATCATGGCTAATTCATTTTTGTTTAAGGATGAAACCTCACGATCTGCCAACCAGTAGGTCCCCTCGGTGGGAGTATCCAACAAACCTAGCAGATTCATAAAGGTGGATTTTCCTGAACCCGATGGCCCCATTACTGCCACAAACTCACCTTTATGAATGGTCAGTGACACGCCCTTCAGTGCTTCCACAGAAACAGCCCCTGTTTGATAAACTTTTTTTAAATTACTTACCTTTATCATTTGCCTCTCCTGTTGCAACCCTTTGACCATCCTGTAAGGCCGGTGATGGATTTAAAATAATCTTTTCCCCTTCTTTTAAGCCGCTGATAACTATATCGTACAACTCATTTCCCTTCTCGGTTTTAATTTTCCGCTTTTTGGCAATACCTCCTTGCACCACATAGACCAGCTTTTCACCATTTTGCGTGATAATGGCCTCAAAGGGTACAGTTAAGAGTTTTTTCGCCTCCAATGTAATAATGCTAACATCCACGGTATAACCTGGCTTTAGGCCGAGGGTATCCCCCTCTACTTGAATGGTTACCGGTACAATGGTATTGCTGTTACCACTGGTACTGTCCTCCTTTACAGCCACACCGGCCACACGGGTTACCTCACCGCTAAATTTCTTACCCGGCAGGGAAGTGCAGGAAATGGCAACCGGTTGTCCCACCTTCAGGGTTCCGGCATCAATTTCATTCACATTGGCAATAACCTCCAGTTTACTGTCACTGCCAACCGCCAGCAGGCGAGTACCTTCTAAAACACGGGTTCCCTTCTCGGCCCCCACAAAGAGAACAACTCCGTCTTCTTTACAAATAAAGGTTGCCAAGTCCAAACGTTCCTTAGCCTGGGAAACTTCCTGCTTGCATAAGTCTACCTGTGATTGCAGAGAAGCAATCTCCTTGGCAGATGCCCCTTGTTGGACCTTCATTAAGGCTTCTTTATAATCAGCTTCGGCCTTAGCAAAATCCACCTTCGCCTGTTCCAATTCGGTTTTTGCCACTGCACCGCCCCGATGCAGCTCCGTCATGCGATCTAGCTGATTCTTGGCTTTCTCATAAGAAGCCGTATTATATTCCAGGGTTAATTGATCATCGGTGGCCTTAGCCCGAGCCAGTTGGGCTTCTAAACCAGCCAGTTTCGCCACTGCCTGTTGGTAAAGGCGTCCTAACTCCTGAGTATCCAGCCGTCCCAAAACCTGCCCCTTTTTTAGCCTATCACCAACTTTAACAGATATTTCCATTAATGTACTGTCCACTGGTGTAAAAAATTCTTGTTTTTCTGCCGACTCCAGTTTACCCGTTGACATTACACTTTGTTCAATGCTTTTCATCTCTACCTTAGTGGTTTGTACAACCATGTCATCGTTGTTGCTACGATTATAGAAAAATAACAGGCCCAGACCTAAAAGGAAAATAATTCCTAGCAACCATTTCAGCCAACGCGGCCAACCCTTAAACCGTGCTTTAATTTTTTGAAACTTACTTGCTTCCCCAGCATTTTCCACTTCCAACAAACGTCCCTCCAAAATATAAATTTCTCTATAATACGACGTAATAACTAATTAATTATTTCACATTTTACTAAATTTTTCTTGTAAATTTAGTAAAAAAATACCTAACACTATAGTTAGGTATTGAAAGGGTAAAATATTAAGCTGTGGATAAGATATACTTCATGGCTCTTTGGGCTAAATCTCTAATCTTAATGTTTATAATTTGATTCGACTCATATACTTCAATTTCATTATTATCCTTTAACAAACCTCCCAAGAATAACAAAGCTCCTTTGGCCTCAGACCCCATTTGACCCAGGGAGCGAGCTGCATGGCCTCGTACTTCGGGTTTCGGATGTGAAAGAAAATTTATCAATAAGGGCATAAATTCTCTAACCAACCCTGGTTCCTTGGAGCCGACCCTTCCTAAAGTCCAGACTATACCCCGATGAAATATTTCCTCTTCAGAAGCATTTACCACAATGGGGACAAATTCCGCGAACTCATTTGGGTTATGGTAAATAATCTCCCCGATGGCCTCCGGAGCACTCCAGCTTGTTGTGCCTGATTCATCGTTCATGGACCACAGCAAGCGGCGGATAATCTCCCGCACATCCCCTTGGCTGTTCTGCAGCATTGCTTCTGTGATATAGCCTAGCCCTGCAATGGCCCGCCATCTCTCTAAGCCAAAGGGATGATATAGCAACCTAAATAAATATCTTAATGTACCCTGATTTTCAAGGGTTCTGGCCACCAATTCTTCATAACGCATTTCCTTTAACAATTGATTGATTTCTTCTTTTATGGACATCTTATCACCCCATCCATTCTTTTGGGATGATTTCATTGTAGCATGCAATGCTTATGGTTTCATAAACTGACCCTTACAGTTTTATTACGGCGAAATACCGGAAAGAAATTGGAAGGCGCATCCAGGACGGAGGGGCCTCCCAAACTGAAACACTTATGTTCTGTTGAGACGACTCAATTAACGTAATAAACAAAGCTAGGCCATTGGGGTCCCTTGCCCGTTATCATCACCAGGGTCATAACCATAGAGACGTTCTTGTCTGCCTGGGTTTTCCTTGGTTATTTGACGTGATATTTTTTCTGCCTCGGGGCGGTTAATGGACCCATTCTTCTTTTTTGCCATATGAAACCCTCCTTTATATTAACTTACAACTATTATTTCCTTCTTCAGTTTTATCATTCTTCAAAAAAGTTTCTCAAAGATAATTTAGTAATTTGTATATTTTTGCAACTTAATTTCAAAAATCATGCCCAATATGTTATAATATTAACCGTGTTTTTAAGGGAACTTTAAATTGGAGAGGTGACGAATGACCAGGAAAGATATGAAGGAGGTAATAATATGTTAGACTTCTGGTTCACCGAACATCACACCGATAACTATAAGGTATCCTGGCGGATGGATAAAATTCTACATTTCGAAAAATCTCCCTTTCAAGAAATTGCAGTTGTGGAATCTCCGGAATTGGGACGTGCCTTATTGTTGGATAACATTGTCCAAACCACCACCAAGTTCGAGTTTATTTACCACGAGACCATTGTACACATACCGTTAATGATCCACCCTGAACCCAAAAGGGTTATGGTGGTGGGAGGCGGAGACGGTGGCGCAGTTAAAGAAATTTTAAAACACCCCTCTGTTGAAACCGTTGATTTAATTGAAATTGATGAACGGGTAATTGAAGTAAGTAAAAAATGGCTGCCGGAGATAAGCCACGCCTTACGCTCTGATAAAGTTAACATTATGACCATTGATGGCCTTAAACACATGAAACAATGTTCTTCCCAGTATGACATTATTATTGTGGACTGTACGGACCCCAGTGGCCCTTCCATGGATTTGTTTTCTAAGGACTTCTACAGGGATGTTTACAATGCCCTTAAGGACGATGGTGTATTTGTTTCCCAAACCGGTTCACCTTCCTTTAGTACTCATTTTAAACAGGCCGTGCAAAACATTATGGAAGTGTTTCCACTGGCAAAACCTTATCTGACCTGCGAACCCACCTATATTGCCGGGTTTTGGAGTTTCACGGTTGGTTCTAAAAAATATCAATTGGACAATATTAATCCAGAACGGATGTTTAATATAGAGACAAAATATTACACCCCTGACATTCACAAAGCAGCCTTTGTTTTACCTAAATACATTGAACAACTCCTCAAATAAAAATAGACGACTGGTTAGCAACCAGTCGTCTATTTTTATTCTTAAGCCTTTCCTAAATAGGCTTTTTTAATTTCATCATTGGCAGCCAATTCTTTTCCTGGACCCTGAAGGACGATATTGCCGGTTTCCAACACATAACCATAATCGGCTGCTTGCAGTGCCGCCGTAGCATTCTGCTCAATCAACAATATGGTCATCCCCTTACCATAGATGTCTTTAATAATTCGGAAGACTTCTTTTACCAAAAGGGGTGCCAATCCCAAAGAAGGTTCATCCATCATTAAGAGAACCGGACGAGACATTAATGCCCTGCCAATGGCTAACATTTGCTGTTCACCACCAGAAAGGGTCCCAGCAGCTTGCCATTCCCTCTCCTTTAATCGAGGAAACATCTCATATATGTTTTTTATATCCTGCTTAATTCCGTCCTTATCATTTCGGGAGAAGGCCCCCATCTGTATATTTTCCAATACTGTAAGATTGGCAAAAATACGACGGCCCTCGGGTACCAGAGTAATCCCCTTTTTCACGATATCTGCGGTCTTGGTCTTAGTTATATCTTGACCCCGGAAGCTAATCTTCCCCTGGGCAATGGGGACTAGGCTACTAATGGCACGCAGGGTGGTACTCTTGCCAGCACCATTAGCACCAACTAGGGTAACAATCTTATTTTCCGGTACCTCCAGAGTGATGCCCTTTAGGGCATGGATACCACCGTAATATACATGCAAGTCTTCAATTTTAAGCAATTTCATCCACCGCCCCAAGATAAGCTTCTATAACCTGCTGGTTATTTTGAATTTCTGTTGGCGTACCCTGGGCAATGGTTTCACCATGATCCAGGACTAAAATATGCTCACAGATTCCCATAACCACTTCCATATGGTGTTCTATCATTAATATAGTAAAACCAAACTGATCTCGGATTCTAGCAATAAACTCCATCAATTCCAGAGATTCCTGAGGGTTCATGCCCGCTGCAGGCTCATCCAGCAAAATCATTTTTGGCTGAGTAGCCATGGCCCGGGCAATTTCCAAACGACGCTGTTTGCCATAGGGTAAAGACGTAGCATTTTCATGGGCCAAATCCGCCAGTTGAACCTGTTCTAAGAGCTCCATACATTCTTCATAATGACGTTTACGGGCCTTTGTATATCTGGGCAGACCAAAAATAGCCTCCAGAGGATTGGCCTGTAACCGAACATGTTTACTTAATAGAACATTCTCCAATACTGTCATACTGGAAAACAGTCGGATATTTTGAAAGGTTCGGGCGATACCCATGGCCGTTATTTGGTTAGGTTTTAGTCCGGTAATATCATGACCATCAAACATAATTTTTCCAGAGGTAGGTCTGTAAACCCCGGTAATCATATTAAAGGCGGTTGTTTTACCTGCACCATTGGGGCCGATCAGCCCAACTATCTTTTTGGGAGCAATATTAAGGGCTAAATCCGATACGGCCTTCAATCCACCAAATTGGATGGAGATATGGTCTGTCTCTAAAAGGTTTGTTTGCTGATTTTTAGCCATCTGCCCCTACTCTCCTTTCTTTGCTGCTGCGGCTGACACCCATTTTATCCAGAACCCAATCCCAGTTAAACTCCCTGGTCCCCATTAGGCCCTGACGATAGTATAGGATAACCAGTAGCAATAGAAGGGAGAAAATAACCATCCGCATACCAGGTATGCCAGGGATGGCCAACCCAAGAAAATTCATGGGCTGCTCCACAAACCGCAGAACTTCCATCATAATGGTAACAACAACCCCTGCAATAACCGATCCAGTTAGACTCCCTAGGCCACCCAATACAATAATAAGCAGGATCTGGAATGTAAATAAGAACCGAAACATAGTCGGGTCCACAGAGGTAATAAGGTGCCCCATCAAAGCCCCTGCTACACCTGCAAAGAAAGCACCGACGGAAAAGGATAATAATTTATGCTTGAAGATATCAATACCCATGGCCTCCGCAGCAATTTCGTTATCCCGAATTGCCTTAAAGGCATAACCCCAACTGCTGTTAATAAGCCGTTTTAAAATCCAAATGGTAGCTATGGCAAAACCCCAATACACCCAAAGACTTTTAATCGATGGGATATTCTTGAGCCCCAGTGAACCGTTGGTAATGGTGATGGTGTTGGTAACGATAATTCGGATAATCTCACCAAACCCCAATGTGGCGATGGCCAGATAGTCATCACGCAGCCTTAGAGCCGGAAAACCAATCAAAAAGCCAAAGAATGCAGCTACAATACCCGCCATGATGATTGCCGGAAACACTGGCCAGTGAATTTTATCCAGAGGAGAGATAATGGGTTCCATAAAATAAATCATTTCTTTACTTTCCGGTGACATGGTTAAAATAGCGGAAACATACGCTCCTACACACATAAAGCCCGCATGTCCCAGCGAAAACATCCCGGTAAATCCAAGTACCAGGTTCATGCTGACACCTAGGATAACAAAAATAGCGGCCAGATTTAAAACTCTTATTTTAAAACTATCTAAATAGTTTTGACCAAAATATAGTGCAATACTGCATAATAAAATGAGTCCTAGGGTTAGTACGGGTTTCATTCTCTCTCGATCCATGGTTTACACCTTCTCCACTACATTTTCGCCCAGTATACCGGTAGGCTTAAACAAAAGGATAAAAATCAAAATAACAAAAGCAAAGGCATCCCGGTATCCAGATAGTTCAGGCATAAAGGCCACCAGGAACACTTCTCCCATGCCCAGTATAAATCCACCCAGCATGGCCCCGGGAATACTGCCAATACCACCCATTACTGCGGCGATAAAACATTTTAAGCCAGGGAAAACACCCATCAAGGGATCGATTTGAGGGTATTGTAGGCTCCACATAATCCCCCCTACCGCTGCTAGGCTTGAGCCCACAACAAAGGTAGTACTAACCACTTTATTCACATCAATGGCCATTAGGCTTGCTGTTTCAAAATCCCTGGAAACAGCCCGCATGGCTGTACCGGTCTTTGTTTTATTAACCATGTATGTAACGGCGACCAAAAGAACCATCGTAACAACAGGAATAATCACAGTAAGAGATAAAAAAGAAACATCTCCGATCTTAATATTCCAAACCATCTCTTCGGGACGTGGGAATGACTTGGGGCGTGCACCAATGGCTACAATCCCCAGGTTTTCTAGTAGGAAGGAGACTCCAATGGCAGAGATTAAGACAGAAATTCTGGGAGCACTTCGTAAGGGGCGGTAAGCAATTTTTTCTATACTGACACCCAGTAAAGCTGTGAAAACGATGGCAATCAAAAAAGATAGCCACCAGGGTAAAGCAAATACCATAATTCCATAAAAAGAAACATAAGCAGCCACCATTAAAAGATCTGCATGGGCAAAGTTTATTAAGCGTAATATACCATAGACCATGGTATAACCGATGGCAATTAATGCATATAAGCTGCCCAAAGAAATGCCATTGGCTAAATTTTGTAGAAATACTTCTAAGGTCATGATTAAACCCCTTCCAAACAGGTATGATGCTCTTTGGGTACATTTACCAATTGTTATAAAACAACAGGGACTCCCCCCCTGAGTACAGGAGGGGAGTCGGATTCATTTATTTGTTGATTACTTAGGATCTACTTTTCCTTCATAGGCAAACTTACCGTCAGCCACCTTTTTAATGATGGCTGTCTTTGTGGCATCACCATTGGTATCCAGTGTAATGATACCGGTGGCGCCTTGGAAATCCTTGACATTTGCTAATGCATCCCGAATTGCTTTAGGATCTGCCGACCCTGCTTTTTGGATTGCATCCAGAGCAAGAATATAAGCATCAAAGCCTAAAGCACCAAAGGCGTTAACCTGCTTTTCTGGGTAAGCCTTCTTATACTCATCCATAAACTTCTTGGACATCTCGGTAACAGGCTGGGTAGAATCAAAGTGGGTGCTGAAGTAAACACCTGTGGTATTTTTAACACGGCTTAGGAATTCTTCAGCTTCCCATGTATCGCCACCCAGGATGGGGCAGGTAATACCCAGCTCGCGGGCCTTTTCAACCAGAATACCACATTCCAGGAAGTTCCCAGGAGCAAAGATTACATCGGGATTCTTCGCTTTAATGGTGGTTAACTGAGAGGAGAAGTCTTTATCACCGGTATTGTAGTTTACTTTTGCTACAATGGCGTTCTCATTTCCAGTTTGTTGTTTAAAGGCCTTTTCAAAGTAGTTGTTCAGACCTACTGAGTAATCTTGTTGAACATCCTGAACGATAGCAGCGGTTTTAGCGCCAAGTTTTTCAACTGCATAGTTAGCCATTACAGTCCCTTGGAAGGGATCAATAAAGCAAACACGGAAGTAATAATCGTTACCTAGGGTTACTGCCGGATTGGTCGGAGAGCAACCAATTACTGGAATACCTGCATCCATAGCGATGGGTCCACCGGCCATAGAAAGGGAACTTCCGTAGCTACCAATAATAACATTAACCTTATCTTTGCTTACTAGCCTTTCAACAGCGTTAGCGGCTTCTTGTTTCTCACTCTTGTTATCAACGACTACCAGTTCAACTTTTTTACCGTTAACCTCAGGGAATAACTGGTTTGCCAGTTTGATACCTTCAACAGTCATTTCACCACCGGCAGCATTGGTACCGGTTAGGGGTTCATAAACACCAATTTTAATTACATCCGATGCGGCATCTTGTTTCTCTGCACCGCCACAGCCTGCTAGAACCAGAGCTGCAACCAGCAGAAGGGAAATAATAGTAAAATATTTTTTCCTTAACATGGTACTTCGTCAACCTCCCCCAAAATATATGAGATTTCATATCCCCCTTTTGTCCCCCGATAATGGATATAAATCTCTATAGGGTATACTATTATGTTTTCAGACAATAATCAATTTAACATTTGTCCATATGGTAACTTTTTCATAAAATTTTATTTATTTATTAAATATTTCTCACTTTTAGACATTATTTGATAGACATTTGTAAATTGACAATGGACATCTTGTTTAATCCTCTGTGCACATTTTTATTTATTGTTAGACAGTTGTACACCATGGAACCTATTTCCTTATTTAATTACATAATAAAAAAGCCCGGGGAAACCGGACTTTTAAACCATCATTTATTATTTGCTCAGACCAAAAATCTTACCAATACCACTAACAAAACCCTTGCTCATTTTCTTTTTGTTATTTTCTTTCTTCCCAACCTTGTTATTTTCTCGGGCCATTTTAACCACTGCCCACTTAGTATCTTTAATTTCTTCACTTAATTTTTCTAACTTTTTACCCACAGAGTCAAGTTTTTCTCTGGTATCCTTGTTAATTTCAGATACCTTAGCCAAATCAGGTATCATTTCTTTTATTTCGCTTACCGCTTTTACGGTATCATCACTGACCTTCTGGGGCATCGTTATTAAAACATCCACTACCTTTTCCATTTTTAAGGACATATTTTTTAAGGTTTCCAAATGTTCAATGGCCATGGTATTAAACTTATAGGCATTTTTATCGGCTTGTTCTTCCATGTGTTGTAAAAATTTTTGCTCAAAATTACTAGCATAACTAGTTAAAGAATTAATTATCCCCGCTGCTGTTTCCTCTTGAATTCTTAAAACAATCTCTTTTCCAATTTCATTGGTTAGGGGTTCTGCTGAACTTTCTTTCTTTTCAGTGGTTTTCACCAAGCTTAATCTTTTTTTAGTAAATTCAATTTTATTCTCACATGCATTTCCTTTTGTGGCTGCAATTTCTTTGCGGGCCAGTTCTTCTCCCATGGACTCCGCCTCTATTGCATCTTTGATAGCTAACAGTTCCTCTACTCTTAATAAATATGTCGGTCCACCGGGGCTTTTCCTATCTAATTCCACATGTTTAAATAATCCCTGGCTAAACCACTTACTAATTGTACTGATTGGTACCCCTAACATTTCAGCTCCTTCAGAAAAGGTTACTTTCTTTCCCACAACAAGGCACCCCTTCGTATGATTTGTCTTGTTAAATTATACCAGTAAATATTTAACAGTTGTAGCATTTTATTCCGACATAAACTCTGTGGGGGTGCCAAGATATGCACTAAAAGCTAAGTTTTCCGTTATGATTTGTGGGATTTAATAAAAGTTAATTATAAATTATTAAAATACCAAAGAAAAAAGCTAGAATAGATCCTATAACAATATAAATGGTTATAAAGAAAACTTGGCTTACGCCAAGCCTTTAGGCGACGGCGTAAGCCTTAGTTGCCCTTATTGCAAGTTGGAAAGTTTTATACTTTCTGACTTGCAAAATAAAAACCGCCCGAAGGCGGTTTTTATTTAACTTACATTTCAGTAACTGTGTAGCACTCGTTGGGACAGGTAGCTACGCAGGTTTCACAGCCCATGCACTCTTCAGCTTCACCGGTAATATCAGCTTTGCCATCATCAAGCATGCCTAGAATGCCAGCAGGGCAAGCATCAGCACAAGCACCACAACCGTCACACTTATCTCTGTCGATAGATACAACGAACATAGTTTTTAGTTCCTCCCTTTTCCTTTTTGATACCCACTTAGTTAGTTGGGTTAATTTAATTATGCAAGAACCCTTGTCCATATTCAATACATAAATTAAATTTTTTCACTGAATTTATCATTGACTCTCATATGGGTATACGTTTCATAGATCAGAGAATAATAAAAAAAAGTAAATGAGGTGATATAGATTGACGGGTATTTTAAATAAACTACTAGGAAAACAAACACCTGAAGCAAAACCAGAGATGGAAAAGCCAGAAAAAGTAAACAAAATGCACTGTCATCAGTGTGAATATGCCCCTCCCGGTGGATGTACACAAATCGGTGTATGTGGTAAGGACCCTGCCATTGCCAGTCTTCAGGATACTATTATTTTAGGCTTAAAGGGTGTTGCGGCCTATGCAGTGCACGCTAGGGAACTTGGCTATGATGACCCAGAGGTTAATGCCATTACCCACGAGGCACTCTTTTTAACCTTAACCAACTCAAACTTCCACCTTCAGGATCATATTGATATGTGCCTAAAGGTCGGTACTGCCTGTGTAAAGGTGATGGATTTATTAGACCAAGCACACACTTCGGAACTGGGTATCCCGAAACCTGTCAGGGTAACAAATAATAAAGTAGAAGATCATTGCATCCTGGTAACCGGGCACGACCTTTTAGCCTTAAAAGAATTGTTAAAACAAACCGAGGGTATGGGTATCAACATTTATACCCACTCAGAGATGCTGCCTGCTCACGGTTACCCCGAATTGCACAAATTTCCGCATCTTAAGGGTAATGTAGGCAAGGCTTGGTATGATCAAAGAGAAGTCTTTGAAAACTTTCCCGGCGCTATCTTGGCCACCACCAACTGTGTAATGCCAATAAGAAATAAAACCTATGGGGATCGCATGTTTACTTATCTAGTGGCTGGCGTGGAAGGAGCACAAAAAATAAAAGATAAAGATTTTAATCCTATTATTGAAAAAGCACTTTCCCTGCCAAAAGCCAATATTGACTCCCAAGAAACCTTGTTAACCGGTTTCCACCACCAAAATGTACTGCCTATGGCTCCTCTTATTGTCGATGCGGTTAAAGCAGGTAAAATTCGCAGATTCTTTGTGGTTGCAGGTTGTGATGCTCCCACCAAGGGCAGGGATTATTTCCGAGACCTGGCTACATCCATTCCCAAGGACTGCGTTATTATTACCACTTCCTGTGGAAAGTTCAGATTTAATGATGTTGAATACGGTACCATTGAAGGTACAGACATCCCCCGTTACTTGGATCTAGGTCAGTGCAACAACTCTGTTTCCTCTGTTCACATTGCCCAAGCCCTGGCAGAAGCCTTTGATTGCACAGTTAATGATTTACCCTTAAGTATCGTACTATCCTGGTTCGAACAAAAGGCTGTGGCCATATTGCTAGGTCTGCTGAGCCTGAACGTACAGAATATCACCATTGGTCCTAAATTACCTGAGTTTCTTAACCCCACTGTGGTTGAAGTACTGCAAAAGAACTTTAGATTAACCCTCATCAGTGGTGATGCCAAAGCAGACTTGGCCAGAATGTTAGGAGAAAAAAAGTAGGGAGGTGGCCCTGTGCCACCTCTTGTTTATTTATCTCTAAAACTTGATAAAAAGCAAGCTGACGTGGTAAATTAACCCTTAGTGAATAATAACTGGATGAGGAGTCGTTATGGCTAAAAAAATTGAGTTAATTGCTACAGCCACCTTTGGCCTAGAGTCGGTGGTAGCTCACGAAGTAAAGAAAATGGGATATGACGTGATGGTGGAAAATGGCAGAGTAACCTTTTTCGGTGATGAGATGGCCATCTGCCGCACCAACCTTTGGCTGCGTTCCGCGGACCGAGTTCTTATAAAAATGGGGGAATTTAAAGCCACTTCCTTTGAAGAGCTATTCCAACAAACCAAGGCCCTACCCTGGCCCGATTGGTTACCCGTGGACGCCACCTTCCCGGTGGAGGGCAAGTCAATAAAATCTAAGTTGCACAGTGTTCCCGATTGCCAGGCCATCGTAAAAAAGGCCATTGTAGAAAAGATGAAACAAACTTATAAAAAGGAATGGTTTGAGGAAACAGGTCCCCGTTATACCATTGAAGTAGCTTTACTGAAAGACATTGCCACCATCACCATTGATACCAGCGGCGTAGGGTTGCACAAAAGAGGGTATCGGAAACTGGCCGCCCAGGCACCCTTAAAGGAAACCCTGGCCGCTGGCTTACTGTCCATTGCCCGTTGGTACCCCGACCGCCCGTTATTAGATCCCTTTTGCGGTTCCGGCACTATTCCCATTGAAGCAGCACTTATTGGACACAATATTGCACCGGGTATCGGTCGGAACTTTGTTGCTGAAGAATGGCCCGTTATTCCCAAGAAATTATGGCGAAACGCTCGAAAAGAAGCTTTGGAATCCGAGATTCACGATAATAAACTACGTATCTACGGTACAGACATCGATGATAAAGTTTTAAGTTTAGCCCGCTACCATGCCAAACAGGCCAATGTAGAAGATTCCATTCATTTTCAGAGGGTTCCAGTGGCTAATGTTCGAACGAAGCAAAAGTACGGCTTTATTATTACTAACCCGCCCTATGGTCAGAGGTTAGGCGAAATACAACAGGTTAAGAAACTTTATGAGGAATTGGGACAAACCTACAAAACACTGGATAATTGGTCTTGCTTTGTCATTTCTTCCTTTGAGCATTTTGAACAATACTTTGGTAAAAAAGCTGATAAGAAGCGTAAGCTTTACAATGGCCGGGTGGAATGCAATTATTACCAGTACCCAGGCCCCCGACCGCTCCGTCCTAAGAAGGTAGAAGATTCGATTGCTGTATCACAAGATTAGTATAAAATAAATTATTCGCATGCAGTTTGATAGTACTCTAGCCGTCAGCCTTTAGATTCTAATGACTAACCCTCAGAATCTAAAGGCTGACGGCTAAAATCACTTACTGTGATTAACATCACAGCCCACCCATGACACCAGTCACATCCTCCTTTTCTTATTTTCGGTAAGATAGCATCAGAAAATAAAACACGGCTACGGCCGATACTTTATAAAAGGAGGAAGCTGATTATGTTTTGCTACCAGTGTGAACAAACCCCCAAAGGCGGTTGCACCAAAAATGGTGTTTGTGGTAAAGACGAGAATATTGCAAGCTTACAGGATACCATCATTTTTGCTTTAAAGGGTGTGGCTGCTTATGCTACCCATGCTAAAGAACTTGGTTACACCGATCCAGAAGTAAATGCTATTACCCAGGAAGCCTTATACTCTACCTTAACCAATGTAAATTTCAACCTGGAAGAAACCATTAACATGGCTTTAAAAGTTGGTACTGCCACTGTTAAGGTAATGGATCTGTTAGACAAAGCTCACCTAGATAACCTCGGTATACCCACACCTGTAACGGTTACTTCTGATAAGGTTGAAGGCAAATGCATTTTAGTTACTGGTCACAACCTGCTGGCTTTAAAAGAACTATTGAAACAAACCGAAGGCAAGGGTATTAACATCTACACTCACTCTGAAATGCTGCCTGCCCACGGTTATCCTGAATTAAAGAAATTTAGTCACCTGAAAGGTAATGTGGGTAAAGCATGGTATGACCAAAGACAAGTTTTCGAGGCTTTCCCCGGTGCTATCTTGGCCACCACCAACTGTGTAATGCCTGTTCGGAAAGATGCAACCTATGGTGACCGCATGTTTTCCTTTGGTGTTACCGGTCTGGAAGGTGTACAAAAAATTGGCGAAGATATGGACTTTACTCCCGTAATTGAGAAAGCTCTTTCTTTACCAGGTGCCCCCACTGATGGTCTATGGAAAAAGATTGTTGGCAAATTGAACGGATCTTCTGAAGAAGTCAAAACCATGATCACCGGTTTCCACCACTTAAATGTACTTCCCTTGGCTCCCCAAATTATAGAAGCTGTCAAGGCAGGTAAGATCAAACGTTTCTTCGTCATTGCCGGCTGCGACTCTCCCACCAAGGGCAGAGATTACTACAGAGAACTGGCTTTGGCTATACCTAAAGACTGTGTCATCCTGACCACTTCCTGCGGTAAATTCAGATTCAATGATATTGACTTTGGCACAATTGAAGGCACTGGTATCCCCCGTTTCCTCGACCTGGGTCAGTGCAACAACTCCGGCTCTGCGGTGAAGATTGCCCTGGCTTTGGCCGAAGCCTTCAACTGCGGCGTCAATGATCTACCTTTAACCATTGTGCTGTCCTGGTTTGAACAAAAGGCCGTTGCCATTCTGTTAGGACTGTTTAGCCTGGGTGTTAAGAATATGTACATTGGACCCAAGGCTCCTGAATTCCTGACCCCGGGCGTGGTAGAAGTTCTACAAAAGACCTTCAACCTTCAACTAATTAGTGGAGATGCTCAAGCCGACCTGTCTAAAATGTTAGGCTAAGGGCCACCTTAAAAGGGAGTGTCACAAAACTACTTTTTAGTAGCGAGCGACACTCCCTTTTTACTTACAAAAAGTCATGGTAAATCTAGCCATCAGACTTCAGCTTTAAGAAAACCTTGGGAAAGGCCGTGAGCCTTGGGCTTTTTGGAAAGATAACCCGTTCACTTAGGACTTCCCGCTGATACAATAGCCCTACACAGCCTCTTCACAGAACATTATTCTACTTCGGTAAAAGCATCTTTACCTAAGCCGCATTCCGGGCATACCCAATCCTCCGGTAAATCTTCAAAGGCTGTTCCAGGTGGAATATCTCCCTCTCCCTTGGCAGGGTCATAAATATAGCCACAGACACATTCATATTTCTTAGACATATCGGTTCCTCCTAACCCTTCTCTTGTGATCTTTGCCTTTCAGCTATTACCAGTATTACCATTTTTATAATAATTCTTACATGACGTAGGATTTAATCTGTTCAGCAAAGACCTCTCCAAAGGCAATACATTCATTTAATTCATCCCCGGTGGGATCCCAGTTGACCTTTTTGCCTTCCTGAATAATCTTAAAGCCACTTTCCCTGAGCCACTCCTCAATTATCTTTACTGACTCCCCACTCCAGCCATATGAACCAAAGGCCGCAGCCACTTTCTCCTTAAATTTTAAACCCTTGATAATTTCTAGAGTAGCCGCCATGGAAGACAGTATCCCATTATTAATGGTTGAACTGCCTACGATAATTCCCTTTGACCGAAAGACCTCTGTAACAATATCATTCTTATCAAACTTGGCAGTATTAATTACCTTTGCAGGAACCCCTTTATTTTCTAAGCCCCGGGCCATTGCCAAAGCCATCTTTTTAGTGGCACCCCACATGGTGTCATATAAGATGGTAACAGTGCCTTCGTGATAGTTACTGCACCATTGTTCATATTTCTCTACGATTTGCATGGGATTATCCCGCCAGATAACGCCATGGCTGGGGGCAATCATGTCAATAGGCAGGTTTAAGGACTTTAATTCCTTAATTTTGTTCTTTACCAGCTTGTTAAAGGGTGTAATGATATTGGCATAGTATTTTAGTGCTTCATAGTATAATTCACCCTGATCCACTTGATCATTAAAATAATGGGGGGATACATAATGCTGACCAAAGGGATCATTAGATATTAAAAGATTCGCCCCCTGAACATAAGTCATCATTGTATCGGGCCAATGAAGCATTGGAGCTTCTATAAAAATAAGCTTGTACTGCCCTATTTCAATACTATCTCCAGTTTTAACCACGTTAAAATGCCAATCCTTGTGGAAATGCTTCTTTATCATTTCCGAACCCTTTTTTGTACAGTAAACCGGAATATCCGGTTTTTTCTCCAATAAATAAGACAGACTCCCGGCATGGTCCACTTCACAATGATTGATTACAATGAGATTGATTTTATCAATTCCAAATTTTTGATCCAGTTCTTCCACAAAGCCTTCATGGTAAGGGGTCCATACAGTATCGATAAGCACTAACTTCTCGTCATTAATCAAATAGGAGTTATACGATGAGCCTCTATGGGTGGAATACTCCTCCCCATGAAATTTCTTTAAATCCCAGTCCTTATAGCCAACCCAGAATATTTTATCTTTGATTTGAAACATTCAATCCACCTCATTTCGTTTAACCATAAAATCATCTATTATCATACCCAAACAAGACAAACCTATCTCTTGATGCTTAAATTAATATCCTTAAATTTATAATAAAACCTATTGATTGAATTGCCCTGACACCTTTTTTATAAAAGTCTTACAATTGCAATCCAAAAAACGTTTTTGTCATCTACCCAACTTTGTTGTTGTGATATAGCTAACTGCACTGACTGGTACCCTGCACTACAATGACTGCAGGAGGTGTGTTTGAATGGCAAAAAATCTACATCCAGCTGAATTGACTAATTACCCGTCAAACTTGGAGATAGTTATGTCTTATTTAAAGAAAATGCGAGGAGGTAACTGTCCTACCTTTCAAGCTGTTGACATAAGAAGCCACTTAATTACTGCTGTAGGGAGCTTTTTAGGTATTGGGTTAATCGCACTTTTAAATACCTTTTATGATATTCCACTACTTGTACCTTCCCTTGGCGCATCCGCTGTGCTCTTATACTCTGCCTGCCACGTTCCCATGGCCCAACCAAGAAACGTCATTGGTGGTCATTTGGTCTCTGCCATGGCAGGGGTTGTGGTTTATCAGTGGCTGGGTAATCAGTGGTGGACCATTGCCTTGGCGGTAACATTGGCCATCTTTCTTATGAATTTGACCCACACCTTGCACCCACCGGGTGGCGCAACAGCCTTTGTGGCTGTATATACCTCCCAAAGTTTCACTTATATTTTTTCTCCCGTGTTGCTTGGTGCAACACTATTGGTTATCATTGCAGTTCTCGTAAATAATTTTTCCCATAAGCGGCATTACCCTAATTTTTGGTTCTAGGCATTTATGAAAGAACTTCTAGCAGGTAAATTGCAATAAATGTTGAATATTACATAGATATATTTAACTATTAAAAAGCCTATCCTAGGGTAGGCTTTTTAACTTGGCTTTCGCCGAGTTTTTCTAACAGATAGCAAAAGTTGGGGGCTTCTTATGGTGAAAAAAAAAGAGCATGGTCTTTTATCTCCCCTGTTTCAATGGCGTGATTTTCGGTTAAAGTTATTTGTTGAGGCTATTTTGATAGGATTTTTATCTGGGGCCTTGGTGGTCTTTTTCCGATTTATGCTGGAAAAGTCAGAAGAAGTGCGTGACCATATCTATTTATTGTTAGGACAACAGGGACTACCTTATTATGTTCTTTGGTTTTTAATACTGGTGGCCATTGGGTTATTATTAGGTTATATTGTTAAATTGGTCCCCATGTCTACCGGGAGTGGTATTCCACAGGTCAAAGGTATTCTAACTGGTCAGTTAAAGATGAATTGGCTTAGGGTCATTCTGGCTAAATTTATAGGCGGGGTTCTGGCCATTGGCGCTGGGCTTTCCTTAGGTAGAGAAGGGCCCTCCGTTCAACTGGGTGCGGCGATTGGACAGGGCATTAGTCGCATGTTGGGGCGTCTTAGAATAGAGGAAAAATACCTCATTACCAGTGGAGCCAGCGCCGGCCTGGCAGCAGCCTTTAATGCACCTCTGGCAGGGGTTATTTTTGCCCTCGAGGAATTACACAAAAACTTTTCCCCGGCTGTACTAATGTCAGCCATGGCAGCCTCCCTAACAGCTGATTTTGTCTCCCAACAATTTTTCGGACCCAGACCAATCTTCAGTTTTCAAGCGCTGCCAGTTTTGCCAACTTACTATTTTGTCCACCTAATTGGTCTTGGTATTGTTTGCGGGGTACTGGGATTCTTCTTTAACTGGTCTTTGATTAAAGCTTTAAATTTTTATAGTAAACTAACAATTATGCCAAAAATATTTGTTCCTGTCCTGCCTTTGATCCTTGGGGGATTCCTTGGCTTTTATCTGCCGGAAGCCTTAGGCGGTGGACACAAGTTAATTGATTCTCTGGCCCAAGGTAATCTTGGACTTAAAATGCTGGTTATTTTCTTTATTGCAAAGTTTTTCTTTACCATGGCCAGTTTTGGTTCCGGTGTACCCGGAGGAATCTTTTTGCCATTACTGGTTATCGGAGCTCTCGTTGGTAATATTTATGGCGACATCGTTATTACTCTTTTGCATATTGACCCCTACTTTAGAGATAATTTTATTGTATTTGCCATGGCAGCTTATTTTTCAGCCATTGTTAAAGCCCCTGTCACAGGAAGTATTTTAATTACTGAAATGACTGGGTCCTTTCACCATTTACTGGCACTGATTACAGTGTCCATGGTATCGTACGTTGTATGTGATATTCTAAATTCAAAACCTGTTTATGAATTACTATTAGACAGAATTCTGGCCAATAAGGACCCGAGACTCTCTAAAAATGAGGGTAAAAACAAGGTTATCATCGAGCTTGCAACCTGTATTGGTTCAACACTGGACGGTAAAAGGATTAAAGATATTCTTTGGCCCCCTCATTGCTTGTTAGTTAGCATTAAGCGAGGCGAACAAGAAATTATCCCCAAGGGAGACACTAAGATTCTTGGTGGAGATTACCTATTTATTGTAGTAAGTGAAGATCAGGCGCCTGATGTAAATCAGTTACTAACGAAACTGGCTGGCGAAGGTTCTTAGAAATACTTGGCTTCCGCCATACCCTGAAGGGATAACCTAAAGGTCACAACATAAAGGCCGCAGGCAGAGCTTTAGTTTGCCCCTATGCATATCGAAAAGTTTTATGCTTTCTGATATGCCACTAAAGAACATACCCCATGACATTTATAGTGTCATGGGGTATGTTCTTTAGTTACAGCAGTATAGATGCTAAAGCTAACTGCAGATGCAACAAACCATGCGATTAGCCCAATGGATATGGCCAGAGTTACATTCTGCCAAAGGGCCAACCCCAACAAAACGGTCATTACGCAAACCAGTCCGCCGATATTGCCCGCGACGGCTCCATAGGCAATATTGGTTGCCTCTTTACTGCCTTTTTCCATTCCAGTAATAATTAAGGCTGATACCATAACTGCCGGAAATGCTGCAAATATACCTGCAACACTTTTCCAGGGAATTAGTATCAGTAGAATATAGCATAGGGCTACGGCCAACCCTCCTAGAACGAATCGAAGCATAAGATCCAATATATTTTTTCCCATTCGTTTATACCCCCAAACCTAAGGTGAAACTGATTGTGTATAGAACGACAACCGCCACCGCCCATACAATTAACGCCATAAATAACCCTTTAGCCCAACCTTTCTTCGGAATAAAATAAATAGCTGCAATGGCACAAATTATGTCTGAGGTCATCCCCACCAGAGCACCGGCAGATACTGACCTGACTGCGGATACTGCCTGCTGTGCGGGAACCAGCAAAATTACCCCAAGCAAGGCAGCAAGGTAAACTGCTGGAAATGCAGCAAAAATACCACCAGCTTTACCGCCTATCCACCTGGCTGTAAGTGTTGATAGTACCACAGCCAATCCACCTAAGACAAATCTTAATAGTAATGCCGATACTGAAAAGTTACTCATAATTAACACCTCGCCGTTTTTACAAAGAAAACTAGGCTGGCACCATGCCCTATAGGCACGAGAGCTTTAAAGCCGTACCCTTGCTCATATTAGAAAATTTTATACCTTCTGATATGCTTAAAAAAAATTTAAATTTTATCCTTAAATGCAAAAACCCGAGATGATTATCTCGAGTATTTAAGGCTAGGAAATCTAGTAAATTTAATGACCCTGCAGTAAAAACTGCAGGGCTAAAAATTACTCTGGCGACGACCTACTCTCCCAGGAGCGTGAGCTCCAAGTACCATCGGCCCTGGAGGGCTTAACTGCTGTGTTCGGGATGGGAACAGGTGTACCCCCTCCGGTATCGCCACCAGAAACTTTATGCTATTGGGTATTACTTTTAGGTCAGCCATGGGCTGTGGGCCTTGGGCCATGAGCTTTTTGGCTTTTCCTTTGAGCAAACAATTTATGTTCTCTCAAAACTGAACAGCTATTTAGTATTGCGTCATATATTCTTAACCTTAGCTCACGGCTCATGGCACATGGCCTAAGGCTTGTTTTTGGTCAAGAACTCGATCTATTAGTACCGGTCAGCTGAAAACATTGCTGCTCTTACACTCCCGGCCTATCTACCATGTAGTCTTCATGGGATCTTACCCTTCTCGAAGTTCGAAATTCGTGGTTCGAAGTTCGATCTAAGTATTTCTTTTGGGTCTTTATTTTTAACAACCCAAAATTCTTACCCAAATTCGAACATCGAATGTCGAAACTCGAACTTCGAGAAGGTGGGAAACCTCATCTTGAAGGAGGCTTCGTGCTTAGATGCTTTCAGCACTTATCCCTTCCGGACTTAGTTACCCAGCACTACCGTTGGCACGATAGCTGGTACACCAGCGGTCCGTCCATCCCGGTCCTCTCGTACTAGGGACAGCTCTTCTCAAGTTTCCTGCGCCTGCGACGGATAGGGACCGAACTGTCTCACGACGTTCTGAACCCAGCTCACGTACCGCTTTAATGGGCGAACAGCCCAACCCTTGGGACCTACTTCAGCCCCAGGATGCGATGAGCCGACATCGAGGTGCCAAACCTCCCCGTCGATGTGGACTCTTGGGGGAGATAAGCCTGTTATCCCCGGGGTAGCTTTTATCCGTTGAGCGACGGCCCTTCCACTCAGAACCGCCGGATCACTAAGCCCTACTTTCGTACCAGCTCGACTTGTTGGTCTCGCTGTCAAGCTCCCTTTTGCCTTTACACTCTAACGTGCGATTTCCTTCCGCACTGAGGGAACCTTTGGGCGCCTCCGTTACCTTTTGGGAGGCGACCGCCCCAGTCAAACTGCCCACCTGACACTGTCCTCATTCCAGCTTCATGGAATTTAGTTAGAATTTCAATATCTAAAGGGTGGTATCCCAACGCTGACTCCACCTACACTGGCGTGCAAGCTTCTAAGTCTCCCACCTATCCTGTACATCAAATACCAAAACCCAATGTCAAGCTACAGTAAAGCTCCACGGGGTCTTTCTGTCCTGTCGCAGGTAGACGGCATCTTCACCGTCATTACAATTTCACCGAGCCCCTCGTTGAGACAGTGTCCAAATCGTTACGCCTTTCGTGCGGGTCGGAACTTACCCGACAAGGAATTTCGCTACCTTAGGACCGTTATAGTTACGGCCGCCGTTTACTGGGGCTTCGGTTCTATGCTTCAGTTTCCTTAACATTTCCCCTTAACCTTCCAGCACCGGGCAGGCGTCAGCCCCTATACGTCAGCTTTCGCTTTAGCAGGGACCTGTGTTTTTGGTAAACAGTCGCTTGGACCTTTTCTCTGCGGCCTCTTCTCGCTCCAATCGTACAATTTTCACGATACCGAGGCACCCCTTCTCCCGAAGTTACGGGGTCATTTTGCCGAGTTCCTTAACGAGGGTTCTCTCGCGCGCCTTAGGATTCTCACCCCACCTACCTGTGTCGGTTTGCGGTACGGGCACCAACTTACCTCGTTAGAAGCTTTTCTTGGCAGTTTGGGATCAGTTACTTCGCTACTTGTTTTCGCTCCCCGTCACCTCTCAGGTTTTATGTAAGACGGATTTGCCTATCTTACACCCTACGGGCTTGGACCAGCTTTTCCAACCGCTGGCTTAACTTACCCTCCTGCGTCACTCCATCCTCATACGGTTTTTGGTGGTATCGGATTTTCAACCGATTGTCCATCGCCTACGCCTTGCGGCCTCGGCTTAGGTCCCGACTTACTCTGGGCGGACGAACCTTCCCCAGAAATCCTTAGGTTTTCGGCGGGCAGGATTCTCACCTGCCTTTTCGCTTACTCATACCGGCATTCTCACTTCTTACCTCTCCACAGCTCCTTTCGGTACTGCTTCAATGTGGTAAGAACGCTCCCCTACCATTCTCGAAGTTCGATATTCGAATTTCGAAATTCGATTATTTCCAAGTTTGTATCAGTTTGTTTAGTTGCCTTCCTAGATGATCGTATTCCTCTTTAAAACCTTCATACTGATCTGATATATATCCAAGGTCTTTGATCATATCTAGTAAAACTGCAACCTCATTACAGGATCCAAGTGCATTTATTAAGAACCTCTTAAAATCATCTACATAGTTCTTTCTACCGTATCCTTCGGCTATATTAAGCGGTATTGATACGGCCGCACGTCTTATTTGGCTCCCTATCTCATACAACTCATGCTGCGGAAAACCCTTTGTTGTTTTGTGTATTTGAAGAGCCAGTTTATATCCCCTCTTGTACACTTCAAGATCATGATAATCTTTTATCATGTGAGTTTTCCTTTCGAACATCGAATCTCGAATATCGAACCTCGAGAATCCAAAGCTTCGGTGATATACTTAGCCCCGTTACATTTTCGGCGCAGGGTCACTTGACCAGTGAGCTATTACGCACTCTTTAAATGGTGGCTGCTTCTAAGCCAACATCCTGGTTGTCTTAGCAACCCCACATCCTTTTCCACTTAGTATATCTTTGGGACCTTAGCTGTTGGTCTGGGCTGTTTCCCTTTTGACTACGAATCTTAGCACCCGCAGTCTGACTCCCGGTTTCTAAAATAACGGCATTCGGAGTTTGATTGGGTTCGGTAACCCGTGAAGGCCCCTAGCCCATTCAGTGCTCTACCTCCGTTATTCATCCACCGAGGCTAGCCCTAAAGCTATTTCGGGGAGAACCAGCTATCTCCTGGTTCGATTGGCATTTCACCCCTACCCACACCTCATCCGCCTCCTTTTCAACGAAGGTCGGTTCGAGCCTCCACTTTATTTTACTAAAGCTTCACTCTGGACATGGGTAGATCACCAGGTTTCGGGTCTACTCCAACGTACACTCTCGCCCTTTTAAGACTCGCTTTCGCTTTGGCTCCGGCTTTCCTGCCTTAACCTGCACGTTAGATGTAACTCGCCGGTCCGTTCTACAAAAAGTACGCCGTCACACTTCGAAGTTCGATGTTCGAAGTTCGTGGTTCGATACACGCATTCCTTTAGGGTCTTTTTTACTTGACCCGTAAGATATGACATGCATTCGAATTTCGAATCTCGAATATCGAACCTCGAATAGTGCTCCGACAGTTTGTAGGCATACGGTTTCAGGTTCTTTTTCACTCCCCTCCCGGGGTGCTTTTCACCTTTCCCTCACGGTACTGGTTCACTATCGGTCGCTATGGGTATTTAGCCTTGGGGGGTGGTCCCCCCTGATTCCCACGGGGTTTCTCGTGTCCCGCGGTACTTGGGATTTCCTCTGTAATGTTCAACCTTTCGTCTACAGGTGTTTTACCTTCTGTGCAGCACCTTTCCAGGTGTCTTCGACTAGGTCTAGTTATCACGTGATGAGGGTCCCGCAACCCCAGATTTCCGAAGAATTCTGGTTTAGGCTCGCCCCTTTTCGCTCGCCGCTACTTGGGGGTTCGATGTTTCTTTCTCTTCCTCCGGGTACTTAGATGTTTCAGTTCCCCGGGTGCCCTCCTCTATGCCTATGGATTCAGCATAGGGTGACGGAGGTTTGCTCCGCCGGGTTGCCCCATTCGGGTACCCACGAATCAATGCCTGCTTGCGGCTCCTCGTGGCTTTTCGCAGCTTACCGCGCCCTTCTTCGGCCCTTAGCGCCTAGGCATCCACCGTATGCCCTTTCTTTCTTGACCAATCTTGCTTTTCGGCTCGGTTACTTTTGGTAACCTACTGAAATTGTTTTTGTCGACGCTTTACTTGTTTCGCTGTTCAGTTTTCAAAGAACGTTGGTTTTATGATTCTAAAGCATGAGAGTTTGAAAAACAACCAGTAATTTATGGTTGTTTTAGTCTCTCAAAACTAAACAGGTTGATGATGAATGACCGACCTTAGATAATTAGCTTTCGCTAATTTCTCCTTAGAAAGGAGGTGATCCAGCCGCACCTTCCGATACGGCTACCTTGTTACGACTTCACCCCAATCATCGGCCCCACCTTCGACGGCTGCCTCCTTGCGGTTAGCTCACCGGCTTCGGGTGTTGTCAACTTTCGTGGTGTGACGGGCGGTGTGTACAAGGCCCGGGAACGTATTCACCGCAGTATGCTGACCTGCGATTACTAGCGATTCCGACTTCATGTAGTCGAGTTGCAGACTACAATCCGAACTGGGACCGGCTTTCTCAGGTTTGCTCCACCTCACGGCTTCGCTTCCGTCTGTACCGGCCATTGTAGTACGTGTGTAGCCCAGGACATAAGGGGCATGATGATTTGACGTCATCCCCACCTTCCTCCGTTTTGTCAACGGCAGTCACATTAGAGTTCCCACCTTTACGTGCTGGCAACTAATGTTAGGGGTTGCGCTCGTTGCGGGACTTAACCCAACATCTCACGACACGAGCTGACGACAACCATGCACCACCTGTCTCTACGTTATCCCGAAGGATAAGGCTCATATCTCTATGAGTTTCGTAGGATGTCAAGCCCTGGTAAGGTTCTTCGCGTTGCGTCGAATTAAACCACATACTCCACCGCTTGTGCGGGCCCCCGTCAATTCCTTTGAGTTTCAGTCTTGCGACCGTACTCCCCAGGCGGAGTGCTTATTGTGTTTACTGCGGCACTGCAGGGGTCGATACCCGCAACACCTAGCACTCATCGTTTACGGCGTGGACTACCAGGGTATCTAATCCTGTTCGCTCCCCACGCTTTCGCGCCTCAGTGTCAGTTACAGTCCAGAGAGCCGCCTTCGCCACTGGTATTCCTCCCAATATCTACGCATTTCACCGCTACACTGGGAATTCTGCTCCCCTCTCCTGCACTCAAGTCCACCAGTATCAGAGGCAATCACGGGGTTGAGCCCCGAACTTTCACCTCTAACTTAATGCACCACCTACGCGCCCTTTACGCCCAGTAAATCCGGACAACGCTCGCTCCCTACGTATTACCGCGGCTGCTGGCACGTAGTTAGCCGGAGCTTACTCTTCAGGTACCGTCATTTGTTCTTCCCTGAAAACAGAGGTTTACAACCCGAAGGCCTTCTTCCCTCACGCGGCGTTGCTCCGTCAGGCTTTCGCCCATTGCGGAAGATTCCCCACTGCTGCCTCCCGTAGGAGTCTGGGCCGTGTCTCAGTCCCAGTGTGGCCGTTCGCCCTCTCAGGCCGGCTACCCATCGTCGCCTTGGTGGTCCGTTACACCACCAACTAGCTAATGGGACGCGGATCCATCTGATAGCACGATAGCTTTTCTTACAGAACCATGCGACTCCGCAAGCGTATCCGGTATTAGCAGCCGTTTCCAGCTGTTATCCCGGTCTACCAGGCAGGTTATCCACGCGTTACTCACCCGTTCGCCACTATCTTCGAAGTTCGACGTTCGAAATTCGTGATTCGATCCAAGCATTTCTTTGGGGTCTTTTAAATGACCCTTAAGCTTTACTCGAACTCAAAATTCGAACCTCGAATGTCGAACCTCGAAGACCGTTCGACTTGCATGTGTTAAGCACGCCGCCAGCGTTCGTCCTGAGCCAGGATCAAACTCTCCGTAAAATATTTCGCAATATTTTAAAGAGTTTTGGCTCTTTACTTATCCTTGATTTACTCGCTAGCGTCTTTTAACGCTTGACGAGGATGTTTTTTGTGGTCATTCATAGTTTCATCTTGCGATGACTTTTGACTTGACCTTTTGCATCCATCATCTCTGTTTAGTTTTCAAAGACCGTTTGTTTGGTTCCGGCCTCGCAACCGGAGTTTTATTTTACCACTTCACTTAGTTTCTTGCAAGTGATATTTTCTACTGTCACCGCTTGGCGACATTTATTATGTTAACATTTATCAAATTATAAAGCAAGTACTATTTTAAAAAATTATGTAGAATCTCAACAAAGTTTTGCACCTGCTGATATGGAAATGTTTTTCCTTATACAATTAGATTTTATCTTAATTAATTATCAAATTTTTAGTTGACAGTAGTTAGCGAGCTAAAATAAAATTTAAACAGACTGACCAGTCTGTCTGTGAGGGGGGAATAGTTTATGATTAAGGAATCGAAAAAGGATTTAATTGCTGATTCGGCTTTGATCTGTTTTACTAAATCGGGATTTAGCGGTACCTCGGTGGATGAGATTGTTAAAGCCTCAGGAGTTAGCAAAGGAGGGATCTACTGGCATTTTAAAAGTAAAGAAGATATTTTCCTCTACATAGCTGAACGACACATTGGTGAACACATCAGTAGTTTTATTTCCATTTTAAAGGAAGATGACTCGCCTAAAGATATGTTAACTAAATACATGGAAAACTGCCTAGCCACCATTGATCCCAACATATCTACCCTATTCGCAGAATTTTTCTTGCAAGCCAAAGACCAAGAAATAATTGATAACTTAAAGGGTATTTTCCATAAAAATATGGGTTTTCTCTATGATATTATCCGTGATGCTATAGATAATGGTGAATTTAGGCCCCTAGATCCCATTGCTGTAACTCATACTTATATAGGTCTAATTAATGGGCTATGCCATCAATGGATGCATCATAAAGACAAGCAATTTCTCGAATTAAATGCACGAACTGCCCTAGATATTTTTATAAAAGGTATTGAAAACAGATAATTATTTGATTAAATCAGAGAGGAGTATCAATAACTTGAAACGCATAGTAAGCTTGATAAGTTTGTTATTATTAATTGCTATCTCGATGGGGGGCTGTGGTGAAAAACCTAAAGCCCAGGAAGAAAAGCTGGTTCCAGTGGAAACCATTAAAGTTTCGACAAATGATCTGGCACATACCCTGAGTACCACCGGTGAAGTCATTGCCGGAGCTGATGTTAATGTAATGCCCAAGGCAACAGGACGTGTACAAAAAGTATTGGTTAAGGTAGGAGATAATGTACATAAGGGGCAAGTTCTTTTTCAACTGGAAGGTAACGATGCCCGTAATGCCATGGATCAGGCCGAGGCTGGTCTTGCCCTGGCCCAGGCAAATTTAGAACGTTCCCAGCAGGGGCTAAAGGACTCAGAGATTAACTTTGAAAGAAACAAGGTCCTGTACGATGCCCAGGCCATTTCCAAGGTACAATTTGAGCAAGCTGAAAGCGGCCTGGTAACCGCCCAAACGAACGTCAAGGTTTCAGAGGCACAGGTAAAACAAGCCCAAGCTTTGGTAAATACAACTCAAGAAAATTATAACAACTCCACCGTTACATCCCCCATTGACGGAACCGTGGCGGCTGTTAACGTAGATCCCGGTGAAATGGTAAATCCGCAGACGTCACCAGTAACGGTTGTTCAGATAGATACTACCAAAGTAAAGGTAAATGTTTCGGAAAACGTAGTTGATTCAATTAAGCCCGGCTCTAAGGTACCTGTAACCATTAATGCTCTTAATAAAACTGTTAATGGAACCATTTTTTCTGTGGCACCAAAAGCCGATCCGTCTACCCGGGCCTTTGCAGTGGAAATCAAGCTTCCCAATAAAAATGGGGAAATTAAGCCCGGCATGGTGGCTAAGTTAGATTTATCCACTGGAAAGTCCCAGGGAGTCCTTGCTTTGCCGGTGGATGCTGTCCTTGAACGGGACGGTCAGTATTCTGTTTTTATTCTCGAAGAAGGTAAAGCCAAAGAGATTTCTGTTAAGGTGGGTATTACCTCCGGAGAATTGACTGAAATTAAATCAGGTTTAAAAACAGGCCAAACCGTTATTGTAAAAGGGAACCGTCTGGTGGGCGATGGCCAAAAGGTAAAAGTGGTTAAGGAATTGGGAGGTGCAGCTAAGTGAAATTAGCAGACATTTCCGTTGACCGCCCGGTTGCCATCTCCATGTTAATAATAGCACTGGTTTTCCTGGGGCTATTCTCCCTCCCCCGTCTGGCGGTGGATCTTTACCCAGATATGGAATTGCCTATTGCAGTGGTTGTTACTAACTACGAAGGGGCCGCCCCGGCTGAAGTTGAAAAGTTGGTTACAAAACCCATTGAATCTTCGGTAGCCACCACCGCTAATATTAAGGAAATACGATCTCGCTCCCAAAATGGTATTTCCCTTGTAATTGTTCAATTTAATTGGGGTACCAACATGGACAATGCCGCCATTGAACTCCGTGAAAAAATTGACTATGTGAAGGGTGCACTACCCAGTGATGTGAAGTCACCCCGAGTAATGAAATTGGATCCCAACCAGGCACCCATTATCTCTTTTTCAGTTACCGGTACTGATGTTGTAAAACTTAAGAAAATTGCTGAGGACACCATTCAATCCCGTTTAGAACGTATTGATGGCGTAGCTTCAGTCAGTATCAGCGGTGGTAAAACCCGGGAAATCAAAGTTATCCTAGACCCAGCGAAAATGGAAGCCTATGGACTGGGCACCAATCAGGTAATGCAGGCCATAGCCAGCGATAACATTACCGGCACTGCGGGTCTGGTAGACAAAGGTTCCAACGAAACCGCCATTCGGGTGGTGGGTGAGTACAACACCCTGGAGGAATTGAAGCAGGTGCGGGTCAACCTGCCAGGCATGGGCAACAACTCCATTGCCCTGGGAGACTTGGCTACCATTGAAGATTCCTTTAAGAAAGAGAACAAATTTGCTTTTGTAGACAGCAAACCTTCCCTTGGCCTGGATGTTATGAAATCCACCGGTGCCAACACAGTTCAGGTTGCTAAGCACGTACTGCAAGAAGTGGAAATGCTAAACAAAACACTGCCCGCCGGTGTAAAGATCACTACTGTGGTAGATATGTCTAAATTCATTCAGCAATCTATTGATAACGTGGTTTATCATGGTTTGGTGGGCGGTTTACTGGCAGTGGCCATTCTCTACCTGTTTTTACGAAATTTCCGAAGTACCATTGTGGTAGCCCTGGTAATCCCCATCTCCATTATCGCCACGTTCACCTTAATGTATTTCGGCGGACAGACTATAAACATGTTGTCCCTGGGTGGTCTTGCCCTAGGCCTGGGCTCGCTGGTGGACTTCTCTGTGGTGGTGCTGGAAAGTATTTACCGCTACCGCCAAAATGGTTTTAATGTTATTGAAGCTGCCAAATTGGGTACTGCTGAGGTGGGCAATGCGGTAACCGCCTCCGCTGCTGCCCAGGTGGTAGTATTCATGCCCATTGTTTTCGTTCAAGGTTTAGCCGGTATCCTGTTTAAACCTATGGCCTTAACGGTAAGTTTTTCACATATAGCAGCACTCTTTGCTGCTTTAACCCTGGTGCCCATGCTCTCCTCGCGCTTACTGAAAAACGTATCACCATCAGATGAAACACTACCGACTGGCCAAACCAAAAACCCGGTTATTATTTTTGGTCGTGCCATGAGCAAATTAAATACTCAATATGGCTTCCTATTAAACTGGTCCCTTAGGAACCGTAAAAAGGTAGTGGGCGTTACAGTTGCTTTACTCATTTTAAGTATCGTAGCCACTCCCTTAATCGGTACTGAATTTATTCCCACCATGGACCAGGGTGAAATCACTGTAAAGTTGGATATGCCTGCAGGAACTAAGGTGGAGGAAACCTCTAAGGTTGCGGCTGACCTAGAGAAATTAGCCCGCTATCAGGTAAAAGAAATAGATCGGATATTTACCACCGTTGGCACCGGTGGTCAGCTTTCCTTCCTGGGGGTTGGTTCCGGTGACCAGGCATCTCTACAAATCAAACTTAAACCACTGGCTGAGCGAAATATTTCCACTGAACAGGCAGTTGAAAAGTTACGCAACGCCATGAAGGACATTCCTGATGCTGATATTACTGTCACCTTAGCAGATAACTCCGGCGGTCCCAGCGGTAAACCAGTGGATATTGCCATCCGTGGTGATGATCTAGCGGTTTTAAGCCAGTTGGGGGATCTGCTAGTAGAAGTGGTAAAAAAGGTTCCGGGTACTCGTAACGTTGCCAACTCTCTGGCCGAAGCCACACCCGAGGTGCAAATCGTGGTTGACCGTGAGCAAGCAGCCCGTTACGGTCTGTCAGCCAGTCAGGTGCTGAATGCCGTAAGTACCTCCTTTGATGGTAAAGTGGTTAGCCGTATGCGGACTGGTGACGACGAAGTAGATATCCGTATGATCACACCAGAGGATGCCGGTAAGAGTGTTGATCAGTTGGCCAACTTGACTATTGTTTCACCCACCGGTGCACGGGTTCCGGTATCTGCAGTGGCCACGATTGAGTCCCATCATGCCCCAACAGAAATTACTCGTACGGCCCAAAGCCGGGAAGTACGTATATCTGCTGATATTTCTGGTCGAGACATGGGTAGTGTAAACAAAGATATAATGGATGAATTGAATAAACTAGCCCTGCCCGAAGGCTACACCATCACTTCAGGTGGTCAGGCCAAGGATATGGCCGATTCCTTCAAAAGCCTGGCAATGGCCTTAGTACTCTCGGTTATATTAGTGTTTATGGTAATGGCAGCACAGTTTGAATCGCTTTTCCAACCTTTTATCATTATGTTCTCACTTCCTCCCACCTTCATAGGCGTCATCTTTGGCTTGGGTATTACAGGCCACCACTTGAGCGTGCCGGCCATGATCGGGGGAATTATGCTGGTTGGTATTGTGGTAAACAATGCCATCGTGCTGGTGGACTATATCAATACGTTACGAAAGCGCGGATACAACCGAAACCAAGCCATACTTGAGGCAGGCCCTGTACGACTGCGCCCAATCTTAATGACCGCCTTAACTACCATTCTGGCCCTGCTGCCCCTAGCCTTTGGTGGCGGCGAAGGTTCCGAGGGGCAGGCACCTATGGCGGTGGTAGTGGCCTTTGGTTTAACCCTTTCAACGCTGATCACACTGGTACTGGTACCAGTTGTATACACCATCTTTGATGATCTAGGAAAGAAACTACCTGGGAAATTGGGTAAGCTCCCATTCTTTAAATCCAAAAGCATCTCCAGTTAGAGCTTAGAAAAATTAAGGCTTACGCCATACCCTATAATTAGGCGACAGCATAAGCCTTAATTTGCCCTTATACATATCGGAAAGCAATAAACGAGACAATTTTCCTAGAGGAATACGACGCCTTATGTAAAAATAATATAGTACAATGCTTTTTTACAAGGTGGTTTTATTTTGAGCCAGATTAAAAAATTAAAATTTACAGCAGAAAAATTTGAAGATTTCAGTGTTCCCGGAGACTTTGACCAACTCTGTAATCTGTGTGGCAGTACTGGAGCTGAAATTCTGCCGGAAGTTGAATTCCTTAATAATAAAGAAGTGAAGAGTTTTTGCCTTTCTTTGTTTTGCTCCTCCAAGGAATGTAGAAATCTCTCTTATTATTATATGGAATTAGATGCTATGTGCGGAACCGCCGAAGCGGAAATGTTTGCACCACTGCCAAAGGGAATCAAGTTAAGTTGTAACAAATGCGGCAGTCAGAATATCAAAATTGACGTTAAACTGGAGCAATCGGGTTTTAAGTACGTTTATGATCTGGTGGATCTTACCCTTTCTTGTTCCTGTGGCAATTGTGCCCGACACCAATTTCAGGGTAAGTATTTTTAACTTTTCCTTAAGACTTGGCAGAAGCCAAGTCTTAAGACACAATTACCTATTAGTAGTTATCAAAACCTCCGCCAAACCGATTGATAGTAGGGTATTTTTTTTGTTCCTTGTAGCGTCAGCAAACTGGCACCGCCCACTGGCTGTCCTTCTACCAATACCTGCAGTTTACCCACAACCTGTCCCGGAAACACTGGTGCACTGATTTTCCTTTCCAACATTACCTCCTGCTCGAGCTTCCCAGTTCTATCAATTGGTACCGTCACCACAACATCCCGGTTCACTGTGATTGGTACTCTGCCTAACACGCCATCCCTGACCTCCACAGAAGCAAAGGTCTTCCCTGCGTCAACCACCCTTCGTTGCTCAAACCTGTTGAAACCATAATTCAGTAGTTTAATGGATTCGTTCCAGCGATCATCACTGTGCAATACCACAGCAATCAATCGGCGTCCATCCCGGCTGGCGGAGGAAACAAGGCATTTACCCGCTGCGTTGGTGGTTCCTGTCTTTACTCCGTCGGCACCCTGGTAACTCCACAACATTTTATTGGTGTTACTTAATAACCGTTTCCCCTCGGTTCCTGGAATGACATGGGTTTTCGTAGAGACAATTCTACTAAAAACAGGATTTTTTAATGCAGCCCTTGTTATGAGGGCCAAATCATAGGCGGAAGAATAGTGATGGTCATTGGGTAAACCATTGGAGTTACAAAAGTGTGTATTCTTGGCTCCCAATTGGCGGGCCTTCATATTCATAAAGCCAACAAAGATATCCTCACGAACTGCAATTTGCTCTGCAATGGCAACACAGGCATCATTTCCAGAGCGCATTAAGGCACCATAGAGCAGTTGCTCTAGGGTTAATTTTTCGTTTGGTTTCAGGTAGACACTGCTTCCTTCCACACCGGCGGCCCGCTGGCTTACGGAAGTAGCACTGTTGAGATTGCCACATTCAATGGCCACCAGTGCTGTCATGATTTTTGTCGTACTGGCAATGGCCCTGGCTTGGTGAGGGTTCTTTGCAAAAAGAACCTGTCCGGTTGCCGCATCCATCACCAGTGCTGAGTAAGCAGAAAGTACTAATTGGTCATGGTCAAAAATTCCAGTTCCTGTCACCGCCGGAAGGTTCTCATATAAAAAAAGCACATCACTATTGGGAGGTTTTGTTTCCTCTCCAAATACCACAACTGGATTGATCAACAAAAACAATAAAATAAGGAATAGACTCGGCAGCAAATTTCTTCTACATCTCAAACTTAACCACCCCACTGTATTTTTCTTTACCTAGGGTGCCCTGGCTGGTTTTTCATTATGATGAAATCTCTGATAATGAGGTTTATCAACAAAATCAGCACGCCCAAGGCGTGCTGATCAGCTTATTACTATTGCACTGTTTCTTTACTCACACTGGGTGTCTCAGTATGTCTGGACCGGGCAAAAATCCGTTCCTTAACTTGATGACCCTTCTTCTTAAAATCATCCAAAATACTATAAATTACAGGCACCACCACCAGCGTCAAGAGAGTGGAAGTAATTAAACCACCTATTATTGCATGTGCCATGGGTGCCCGTCCTTCAGCCCCGGGTCCCAGGGCCAGTGCCAGTGGCATCATGCCAAGAATCATAGCAGTGGAAGTCATTATAATGGGACGCAAACGGGTTAAGGCAGCAATACGCAAAGCTTCATTGCGCTCCACACCCCTGGCCCGCTGCTGCTTGGTAAAGTCAATCAACAAAATAGCATTTTTAGTTACCAGACCCATTAGCATGATGATACCGATCATGGACATAAGACTTAGATCGCTGCCTACAATTAACAGCCCTAAAATAGCACCTACAATGGCCATGGGCAAAGATAGCATAATGGAAAAGGGGTCAATATAACTTTCAAACTGGGCTGCCAGAATAAAGAAGATAAACAACACCGCAGTAATCAAAGCTAAAATCATGGCAACAAAGGTATCTCCCATCATTTCTGCGTCGCCACCCTCATAGAAGCGATAACCCGGTGGTAACTTAATTTCTTGATTCACTCGCTCCTTAAAGGCCTGGTTAAATTCACCCAGGGAAACTCCATCCAAGTTGCAAGTCAGGGTTATCTCCTTAATCCGATCAAAGCGATTAATTTGACTGGGAGCAGTAGAAAAGACTGTTTCTGTCAACTGACTCAAGGGCACCATCAACTGCTCGCCCTCCGGTGAATGAACACTGGGCAGGTAAAGGTTATTCAGATCCGCCAGATTCCTTCGTTGATGTTCTGACAAGCGCACCCTTACATCGAGACGGTCTTCGCCATCTTCAAACTGGCTAACAACCACTCCGTTGAAGAGAGTTCGCAGGGTATCCCCCACCTTCGCTGTGCTTACCCCCAAATCAGCAGCCACATCCTGCTTGATAAAAATTTGCCCTTCGGGTTTGCCTGGTTTATAACTGCTGGCAACATCCACCGAGCCCGGAATATTCTCCATGATTCTCATTGCCTGTTCCGCATAGATTTGCAGTTGATCCAAATTCTCTCCCTGTAATCTGAATTGAACCATGGCCCCCTGGCCCGTACCTCCCTGCTGATTAATGGTTACCTTAACTCCAGGGATGGTATTCAATTGCCTTCTCATAGTTGCCGCCAATTCATTAATGGTTTGATCCCGGTCATGTTTATCCACCAATTTGACAAAAATGTTGGCACTGTCCGCCTCTATGGTGGAATATACCTTGGTCACTTCAGAATATTGCCGAAGCTTTTCTTCGATTTTTTGGGTGATGGCACCGGCAGCTTCTGTACTTAAACCAGCATCCATATCCGCCACCAGATACAGTTCTCCCACATCGCTGGCAGGTATAAAGGTAGAGCCTAACAAAGGAATAATCATTAAGCTGCCCACAAAGAGTAAAACTGCAATACCAATGGTTTTCTTACGATTTCGTAGCACCACCTTAAGAAAATCAGCATAGCGAAGGGTAACTCTGTCAAAGCCCCTGTTAAACCAATTGATAAACCTGCCAAAGAACCCTTTAAGAACATATTCCTCGGTCCTTAGATACCTTGATGAAAGCATGGGTACCAACGTGAAGGCCACAAAAAGGGATACCAATACACTAAAAACAACCGTGAGACCAAATTGCTTGAAGAATTGACCCACAATGCCCGTCATCATCCCTACGGGAAGAAAGACTGCCACAACTGTTAAGGTGGTGGATGTCACCGCCAATCCCAATTCCGTGGTGCCGTCCCGGGCTGCTTCCAGGGCGGGTTTTCCCATTCTCAAGTGACGTACAATATTCTCAATGACCACAATGGCATCATCAATCAGCAGACCAACGGACAGGGACAGGGCCATTAAAGACATAAAATTCAGTGTAAAGCCCAAAAGCTTCATGGCAAAAAAGGTGGCGATAATAGAAGAAGGAATGGCCAGGGCGGCTATCAATGTACTGCGCCAGTCCCGCAAGAAAATAAACACAGTCAGCACCGCCAGTAAACTGCCCTCCATGAGAGTGTTTCTAACATCATTTACTGCATCCCGGATATAAGCCGAGTTATCCCGTACGATTTCAAGTTTAACGCCGGGCGGCAGTTCCTTTTTCACTTCTTCCACAACTACCTTCAGTTTGTCCGCCACTTCTACGGTATTGGCCCCGGACTGTTTTAAAATATCCAGACCGATGGCCTGTTTACCCTGATAATGGGCAATACTGTCTTGCTCTTCAACACCGTCCACCACTGTGGCAACATCCTTGACATAGAGTTGTACCCCGTCTCGCCTTGCCACAGGCAAATTGGCAAATTCCTCAACCTTGTTTACATTGCCCATGGTACGAAGGGTAATCTCCCGGTCTTGACTGCTCACCTTACCTCCGGGCATCTCCATGTTCTCACTGCGCAGGTTATTCACCACTTCAGCGGTTGACAGCCCATAGGCCGCCAGTTTATCTTTATCTAAATTGATGTGGATTTCTCTTTTTACATCTCCATAGAGTTCAATGGAACCAACGCCTTTAACCACTTCGATTCTTCTTTTGATTAGGTCTTCAACCAGCGCAGTCATCTCTCGCATGGAGATATCCCCGGTAACCGCCAGAGATATAATGGGATAGGCCATAGGATCAAACCTGGCAATAATCGGTTCCTCAATATCCTGAGGCAAATCCCCCCGGATAGTCCCTATTTTATCCCGAACATCCTGGGCTGCCACCTCTGGCGGTGTTTCAAGGGTAAACTCTGCAAAAACAAGCGCATACCCTTCCCGGGCATTGGCATAAATATGTTTAACACCGGCTATCTGACCAATGGCTTCCTCTAACTTATAAATAATCTTGCTTTCAATTTGCTCCGGTGAAACCCCGGGTTGTACAACCGTTACAGCCACATAGGGAAACTCAACTTCAGGGTTATCATTGATATTTAAACCTATGTAACTAATCATGCCTACGGCCAGCAGAGCCAGAATGGTAACAGTTGCAAAAACCGGCCTTTTTAAACTGAGGTTGGTTAAAAACATACATTTATCCCTCCGTTACTTGGCGATCTTTACCTTATCCTGGTCCTTTAGTTTATTGACGTTGGTTACTACCACTTGCTGGCCCTCGCTAAGACCTGATTTTACTTCAACTAACTGGTTAATGATCTGTCCAATTTCCACCTGCTGGCGTTTTACCTTATCACCATTGGGGAGAAAAACAAAATACATACCCTGTTTTGATGCCAGTGCTGCCTGGGGTACCGTCAGTACCTCTTTCGTTTCTCCGATTTTAATCTGTACCTTGGCAAACATACCAGGTTTTAAAAGTATATCTTTATTGTCTACCTTAATCTTAGTTTCAAAAACCCTGGCTTCCTTTTTTGCCACCGGATTAACTACTTCCACCACACCGGTAAATTTTTTATTACCGTAGGCATCAACTGTTACATCTGCCTTCAGTCCAGGCTTAATCATAGACAAATCCTTCTGTTCAATGTTTACCACCACGTAGACAGAGGATAGATCCTCCACTGACATCAGAGAGGACCCCTGGGGAGAGACCATCTGGCCAGTGGTCACACTGCGATTGGCCACCAACCCCGCAATGGGAGAAGTGATGGTGCTATTTTGCAAATCTTCCTCCGCAGTGGCCACCGCCGCCGCAGCCGAACTAGCCTCTGCTTCGGCCAACTTCACCGCTGCTTCTTTGTCCTCAAATTCCTTCTGAGATACAGCACCCTGCTGATAAAGCTCTTGAAAACGCTGATAATCAGACCTGGCAGTGGCAAGTCCTGTTTCCGCTTTCTTTAAGGTTGCCTGGTTTATTTTCAGTGTATTGGCAAAGCTCTGGCTTTCTAAATAGATCAGGGATTGACCGGCAGCTACCCGATCCCCGTTTTGAACCGCAACTTTACTAACACGCCCCGAGGGTACCTTTGCAAAGATAACTGCTTGATGAAAGGCCTCAATACTGCCAGTAACAGATAAAGAATTCTCAATATTCACTTTACTTACCTGCCGAGTGGCCACTGTTGGCACAGCTACATCCTGCTTGATTTCCTTCTTGTCCCAGGAGGCACCACCTTTGAAAACACTAAAGGCTACTATCAATACCACCGGAATCAACCAGAGCTTCCATTTACTTTTCATCCGCTCTACTCCTTTTTCAATTCTCTAATTTGTCCTTTTTAGGAGATCTTTTTCCCATGCTAGCCAACTCTGAATGTGAAAACTTCTATGGTTTCTTCAGTTTCCAATGCAAAATTACCAATACAAGCACTGGTTGTCAAGTCATTTTTTACCACTTAATGTTTATTTTTTGTTATTATAACAATAATAGCAATATGTTAACTTGTAAAATGAGGTAACCACCTATATTTCAGTAGTACTACCGTTCCTAAAATACACTATCTAATATAGAAGAGGATGATCTTACATGATTACATCATTGAACATTACCCTTCAACTCCGGCTGGCCAATAAACCCGGTACCTTGGCAAAGGTACTAGATGCCATTGCCCTGGAAGGGGGCAGCTTGGGAGCCATCGACCTAGTCTCTGCCACTCCGTCCTTTATTACCAGGGACCTAATGGTTCGTCTTAAAGAAAAAGGACATCTTAACGACTTGATTCAGACTCTGAAAAGAATTCCAGATGTACAGGTAACCCATGTGGCAGACAGAGTTATTACCAGACACATGGGTGGTAAAATTGAAGTGGTCCCTAAAAGACCTGTGCAAAATTGGGAAGATTTAGCCATTGTTTACACACCGGGGGTTGCTGTGGTTTCCGAAACCCTGGCCCAGAAACCGGATATGGCCTATAAACTAACCATGAAGGGTAATACCGTAGCCATTGTCACAGACGGGTCAGCGGTATTAGGCTTAGGAAACTTGGGACCAACCGGTGCTCTGCCGGTTATGGAAGGAAAAGCGGTGCTTTTCAAACAATTTGGCGGGGTGGATGCCGTTCCCATCTGCCTGGATGTACATGAACCCCAACAAATCATAGACACTGTGGCGGCCCTGGCCCCTGCCTTTGGAGGCATCAACCTGGAGGACATTGCTGCCCCCAAGTGTTTTGAAATTGAGGAAAAACTAAAGCAGCTACTGGATATTCCCGTGTTTCATGATGATCAGCACGGCACGGCCATTGTCACCGTGGCGGGGTTAATCAACGCTCTAAAAGTCGTCGATAAGGACATCCATAGTATCAAGCTGGTCATGAGCGGTGCAGGGGCAGCGGGAGTGGCCATTGCCAATATCTTAATAAGCGCTGGAGTCCGTAACCTTATTGTGTGCGACCGAAAGGGTGCCATCTCCCGTCACAATATGCCCTCGGAACCCTCCAAGCAATGGCTTGCGGAAAACACCAACCCAGAGAACATTCAGGGAAGCCTTAAAGAGGTTATAGCCGGTGCCGATGCCTTTGTGGGGGTTTCCGCTCCCGGAGTATTAAACCGTGCAGACATCCAGAAAATGTCCCCAAAACCGGTGGTCTTTGCCTTGGCCAACCCGGAACCAGAGATTCCACCGGAGGAAATTTATGATATTGCCGGGGTTATTGCCACGGGACGTTCTGACTACCCCAACCAGATCAACAATGCCCTGGCTTTCCCCGGCATTTTCCGAGGAGCCCTAAACTGCCATGCTACGACCATTAATGATGAAATGTGCTTGGCCGCTGCCTATGCACTGGCTGGTATTATTGAGGAGGACCAGCTTACCGCAGAACACATCATACCCTCTGTATTTAATGAAAAAGTGGCTCCGGCTGTGTCCAAAGCAGTGGAAGATGTTGCAAGAAAAACCGGGGTGTCCCGCAAGGGACTGCATAATGGAATAAATGGTCATAACTTTTAATTTTCTTTTGATAAATGATATGAGTTAGAAACGGTTTCCAGATAAGCAAAGGGAGAACCCAAATGTATATTGAGTTCTCCCTAAATATTTTTATTAGTTCTGCCTTTTTTGGGACTTTCTAATACTTACATGGGTTTTCTAGCAGGTAATGTTGCCATTTTATCCTGTCCAAAGGCCCTTTTTATAAAAAGTCCAATGGGAATCAAGGCCAGGGCAAAGCCCAAGGGATAAGCAATATTGGTTGCCAGTTTAAACCCTTCTGGTGCCATCAGAATATAGGTGAAGGTCACTACAGTCATAAATGCTGCGGGAATCGATGCAACCCAGTGGGTTTTATGATTCTGTAACAGATACATGGCAGCTGCCCACAACATAATCATGGCTGTTGTCTGGTTCGCCCAGGCAAAGTAACGCCACAGGAAGTTAAAGTCAATCAGTGTCAAAGAGTACCCTACTGCAAAAAGCGGGAAAGCAATCAACAGACGCTTACCAAAGGGCTTTTGATCCAGCTTAAAGAAGTCGGCAATCAGCATCCGAGCACCCCGGAAAGCAGTATCTCCGGAGGTAATGGGCAGTACAATAACACCCAGTACCGCCATGGTTCCACCGATGGCACCCATCATGGTGGTAGCCACTTCTTTTACCACTCCAGCGGGGCCAGGTCCACCGGCAGCCAGCATTTTACCTAGTTCTGCCGTATCACCATAGAAAGCCATGCCAGCCGCAGCCCAGATCAGGGCAATAATACCTTCGGCAATCATCATACCGTAGAAAATCTTACGCCCTTCTCTTTCATTTTCAGTACAACGGGCAATAATGGGAGACTGGGTCGCATGGAAGCCGGAAATGGCACCACAGGCAATGGTAATAAACAGCAACGGCCAAATTGGTGCGCCCTTGGGATGCAGGTTAGCAAAGGTTAACTCCGGAATGTGATAGCCCTGTACTAACAGGGAACCAGCTACCCCAAAGGCCATAATCAGTAACAGAGCACCAAAGAAGGGGTACACTTTACCAATGATCTTGTCCACCGGCAAAAGGGTGGCAAAGACATAGTAAACCAGGATAATACCAACCCAGACAGATAGCGTCATCCAGCCGGGAGTAAGATCCGCCAGCAGTTTAGCAGGGCCGGTCATGAAGACGGTACCCACTAATACCAGCAGTATTAATGCAAAAACGTTGGTAAAGGATTTCATCCCTTTTCCCAGGTACCTGCCCACAATATCCGGCAGGCCTGAACCACCATTTCTCACAGATAGCATACCAGAGAAATAGTCATGGACAGCACCGGCAAAAATAGAACCTAAGACAATCCAAACAAAGGCCACAGGTCCCCACAGGGCACCCATGATGGGTCCAAAAATTGGGCCTAACCCTGCAATGTTCAGCAACTGAACCAGACTGGCACGCTTCCATTCCATCGGAACAAAGTCTACGCCGTCCTGTTTGGCATAAGCCGGACAAACATTCTTTTCATTCACACCAAAAACCTTTTCAACAAACTTGCCGTAAGTAAAATACCCGGCGATTAATAGTATAATTGCAGCAATAAAGGTAAACATTTCCCTTCCCTCCTTAACAAAGTAATTAGTAGCTTGACTACATAGTACTCCAAGGAGGCTGCGGTTTGTTTAAAACCTGCACAATTGGTCAAAAGGACTGCATAAGTTGTCAAAATGGATTTATGAAATGTTTTTATATACCCAACAGCCGCCGGATCTCTTTCATTCCGTTGCGGCTTACCGGTACCCTTGAGGAATCCTCATCCTGCATGACCAGTTGGTGTCCCTGAAAACCCGGCTCTATCCTTTCAATTTTATCAATGTTGACCAGAAAACTATAATGGGGGCGGAAAAATGGTAAGTCCCCCAACCTATTCTCCAGGGCCTGCAAAGTATAGTTAACAGAATAGGTTTTATCAAAGGTTTTAATCATAACCTCCCGGCCCTGACGACTGGCAAAAACAATTTCTTCTGGATTCAGTAACTTGATTAAATCCTCATCACTGACCGCAATCTTCTTTTGCAATTGGTTTTGCTTTTTATGACTTAGCAACCGCCGGAGTTTATCGATGGTTTCTGCCACTCGTTCCTCAGAAAATGGTTTCAAGAGATAATCCACTGCATTTACAGTAAAGGCTTCCACGGCATGCTGGTCGTAGGCAGTTGCAAAAACCACCAGTGGCGGCTCCACCCAGCGGTCCAACTGTCGGGCAACTTCCATACCCTCTCCATCGGGCATGGAGATATCCAGAAACACGGCATCCGGCCGTTCTTTCCGTATTACCTGTAAAGCCGATTGAACATCCTCCGCCTCAGCCGCCACCTCAATGTCGGCATGTTGTTTAAGCAAATAAATTAACTCATCCCTGGCCGGGGCCTCATCATCCACTACCACTACCCTCATGGTCAACCTCCATCACTGAGCAATCGGAATTGAAAATTCAACTCTGGTACCTGCACCGGGTTCACTATGAATGGAAAGACCGGCCTGGGGCCCAAATATACTAATGAGCCTGCTATGGACATTAATTAAACCAATCCCCCCATCACTTCTCTTTTCTGCCTTTAGCAGTTCTTCCACCCGGTCCCTCTCTATGCCTACACCGTTATCCGTTACCGAGATTCGCACTTGTTTCTCCTGCTGTACCGCCTCTATGATTATGCTGGAGTTTTCGGTGATTCTGGGGAAGCCATGTTGAACCGCATTCTCCACCAGAGGCTGCAGGGTTAAGGGTGGTATAACCACTCCGTGTAAAGTAAGTGGAATATTCATTTCAACCCTTAGTCGATGGGAAAAACGAGCTTGTACAACGGCTAAATAAGCCTCCACATGTTTTAGCTCCGTTTCCAAGTTAGTCCACTTATTCAAGGAGCTCTTTAAATTTTGCCGGATATAGGTACCCAGGTGAATGAGGACACTTCTTGCTTCATCTGGTTTGGTTCTAATTAAAGACACCACAGTATTTAAAGCATTAAAAAGAAAGTGGGGATTTATTTGAGCCTGCAAAGCCTTAATCTCCGCATCCTGGACCAACCTGGCCTGCTTCTCTGCTTCCCCCAGCTCCAGTTGGGTGGAAAATAGCTGTGCTAATCCCCGGGCCAACTCCACCATCAGTCGGTCCAGTTGCTGCCGCCGCACAGAGTAAAGCTTAAGGGTCCCCACAATCCCTTTTCCATTGTAAAGGGGCACCACCACCGCCGATTGCAGTGCACAATGAACATTGGTGCATAAAATCTCCTGGGGGCTGGCAGCAATGGCAAGTTGGCCATGTTGTAAAACTTCCCTTGTTACTTTGGTTAAAATCGGTGCGCCAGGATGATGATGGTCAGACCCTTCCCCCACATGGGCAAGGATCATTTCCTGGTTTGTAATTGCCACTGCACCGGCACAGGACTCTTCATATATAATTTGTGCCGTCGCCAGGGCTGATTCATGGTTTAACCCCTTTCTCAGGTGAGCAAGGGTTTTATCCGCAATGGCCAGCGCCCGTTGGGCCTGAATGGCGCCAATGGTTCTTTCGTTTTCTACAACAGTCTGAACAATGGCTATAAATAAGGCAATTCCTAAACTGTTCGCTAAAATCATGGGCATGGCAATAATTTTGACCAGGGCCAGCGCTTTGTAAAAGGGCTGGGCCACCATGAGGATAATGGCCATTTGACCGATTTCCCCGGCCAGACCCGTCATTAACGCCACGCCGGGAGTTAGGGTTTTTTGTTTCATTTTATAGTAAATAACCCCTGCCAGGAGCCCTTCATAGACCGTGGAAATTCCACAGGCCATATCCGTAAATCCTCCCATGGACATTCTGTGAACGCCGGCAATTAACCCCGCCAGTAAACCCGTCAACGGACCACCCAATAAGCCACCCACCATAACTCCGATGGCCCGGGAATTGGCAATGGCATCTTCATAGGCTAGGGTGCCAGGAAAAAGGTTTTGCACCTCCCTGGGTGTTACGGTGATGCCAGTATAAGTTCCAATGATACCAAAGATGCCAAAAATAACCCCTAGATATAGTTTTCCCTTCAGCGTGGGCCTATTCTCTAACAGGGATCGAAACCCTTGCCAGCGGGTAAATAAAAAAGCAATGGCCACAATAAAGCCCATGCGCTGGGCCATTGAAATCAGTAAAGACCAAGCCAGTTGCCGCACCTCCTAAGGGGGTCAGACCCCCGTAAAAAATGTCGAATCTTCTGTTCCCGGGTTATCCTTATCATTCCCCCGTTTTACTTAATCTCTGGTTTTTCTGCCATCCCCGTTAATAGAAATAACGGAGCCAAGAAATTTGGGTTCTGGTTTAAGAAAATAAACATTTAATTTTTTTATATTCATAATACCACCTATGTCTTACACTATTATTGTTTGGCTTCCCCCTTTATTTGAGTAGCCTTTAAATAAACTGTTATTTTTTCATCTATAACCACCAAATAGGATTTCAAAAGGTAGTGATTACCGTTGGCTTCTATCTCACGATTGTCAACAACACCAGGAATCCAAAGGGTATCAAGACCCTCCACTTCCTGACCCATTAGAGGAGCCAGCCAGGTTTTAACCTTTTCATTGGCTTCCAATCTTACACTGAGCTCATCAAAATCTGTTAATCCTTCACGGGAGGCCATAATAATAAAGGTTTCTATATTGGTTATGGTCTTCTTCTTCTTTTTCTGTGTACTCTCTTTTATTCTAAGCAACTCCGTTTGAGTATCTGTCAACTGATCCCGCAGGGTCATGTTGGCCAAGGTCAGGTGATCCACCTGTTTACCAATAATCACATTGGTTCCTGCGGCTCCCAAGAGAACCCCCAGCACTAGTAGAGCTAGTCCCTTAAAAAAAGCTACTTTCATTTGGATTGACCCCCACATAGGGCTAGAATCAGATAATACCCAGCTTGTGTCCCCGCCAGGGCACTAACAATATAAAAAACTTGTTTTATGACCGCCCGTACCTCACCATTAAAGAGACCGCTTTCAAAGACTTCAAAGGTAGAAAAGGTCCCACCAATGGCCGCCGCAATGGCCCATATTTTCATATCCCGGGACAACTTTAGCATAACTCCCAGGGATGGCTCCCTCACCAAAACAGCTGCCAGAGAACCAATTAGTACCGACCCCAGCATAATACCAAGCGCCGTGAAAAAAATTAATATCACTTTATGTTCAAAGGTCTCCATCTCATCACCCCTAAATAGGACAATCTCTTAATCCTTATTTACGGAGTGAAAAAAATATGCGGCATACAATACAAATTCTATAGCCGCCTTAGGCTATGGTATCGCCAAGGTTTCACCCACCTTTCAAAGACTACTTGCCCCTTTGTCCTGCAGGGTCCCCTGGCAGTTCCTTGGTTATGGCCTTTAAGCCTTTTCCAATCAAGGAATTCTCCTGATTATAATAAGTTTTCTTGAGAACATACCAAAGGGTGGCAATGCCGGTAAAATCCTTAACCAAATCAAATACTGACGCCGAACGGGAGGGAATAAAGGATTGATGTAATTCATCCAGCAAGGCATAAAACACCGCCACAAATATAGCCCGGCGATTTCCCTGCGGGCTTAACTCACCCCTTGAAAGCATGGCCAGCACCAATAACCCGTATAATATGGCAAACTCCACCAGGTGCAAGCTTTCCTTAATGATGGAGTCATAAAGGCCCAAATCTACTACGGAATTACTGGACTGACTGGATAGGTACCAAATAAAGGCCATATAAGCAAAGGGCAATAACTGTAGGACAACCCGTAAAATACGTTTCCAAATTCGCATATGCAAGTCTCCTCAAAGGCATTTTAATACATTATTTCTCTAAGATCAAAAAAAGACCTTCCCAAATCTTTCTGGGAAAGGTCCATATTGACCTGCCCTTGCTTTCTTCGATACAATTACCATTATATATATACATATCTATATCTATGGGGAGTGTTAACTTTTGGCTAAAGCAAAAACACAAGAGACCATTCTAACTGTTTCCGGCTATGAGGTGGATAAAGACCTGATACGGGTGCCCATAAAAGTATCCCCCTCACTGCAGGCCCTCATTGCCAATCAATTAGAATTAATGGAAATTGTTGAAAAAAACCACTCGGACTACCATATTTTTATTGAACAACACCGCATGGAACTGCTACAAATTGAACAAGAAATATCCTATGCCTATACAAACTATATGAAAAAAAAGGAAAAAGCCCGGGAGAAAAGAGAACAGAAGAAAGCTACTCTGGCTGTGGAACCACCAAAATCTGAAGAAGAGTTCCCCTTTATAGAAGGATCTGTCAGTGCGGATACTCATCCGGCTTCCCCAGAGGAGCTTCCCTGGGATGATTCCCCCGGTCACAGTTTTCAAGAAAAAAACGATTATGATATTGGCTATCGGGACGAGAAACCCGTACCCTCTCTGGATGAAATGGCAGACAGAATGAGTCCTGGCCTCCCCTCTGCTAAATATGAACCAAGGACCGCACCAGTGGAAACAAAACCCGACATTGATGTAAGACGAGTGGCCATTGGTGCTGCGATCAAAAGCCTTCGCAGCTTCCTGGGCAGGGAACTCACCGAAGAAGAAATTGTTCAAATAGAAAACCAGGTTGATTCATACTTAAAGTAAGAGCAAATAATCCACTGTAAAGACTTTGAGCGAAAATTAATCCCGTACCACTTGTTGTGATACGGGATTCTGTTATTTTATAAGTTCGTTATAAATAATTGCATTCCTATTTTTCCCTATTCGTTTCCTCTTCAATTAAAACCCGGCGAAGGATTTTGCCAACCATTGATTTAGGTAATTCAGTTCGAAATTCAACCTTCTTCGGCACTTTATACTGGGTCAGTTGCTGCCGACAAAACTTAATAATTTCATCTTTTTTGGCTTGTTCGCCCTCTTTAATAACAACAAAAGCCTTTAAAACTTCACCCCTGCTGCGGTCCCTTATACCTATGACCGCGGCCTCTTTTACTTTGGGATGCTCATAAAGCACTTCTTCCACTTCTCGGGGATAGATATTATAGCCCATACTGATAACCATATCTTTCTTACGATCCACAATATAGGTGAAGCCTTTCTCATCCATCCAAGCAATATCCCCAGTATATAGCCAACCCTCCCGGAGAACTTTTTCAGTTTCCTCCGGCATATTCCAGTAGCCCTTCATTACCTGGGGTCCACGGATGCATAACTCCCCGATTTCACCCGGCAGCAATTCCCTTGTTCCAGTTTCTAGGTCCACAATCTTAAATTCGGTGTTGGGGATGGGTAAACCAATGGAACCATCAATTTTTTCGTTAACGGGATTGCAATGAGTAACCGGCGACGCTTCTGTTAAACCATAACCTTCTACCAGTTTCGCTCCTGTAACAGCTTCAAACTTTTGTTGCACCTCCGCCGGCAGCGGAGCCCCACCGGACAGACATACACGTACAGATGAAAGATCATATTTTCTCACATCGGGGTTGGCGATAACAGCCACATAAAGGGAAGGTACTCCCTGAAAAACCGTGGGACGATAAAATTCAATTTGTTTAAGTAAATTCATAGCCTCTAGCCGAGGAATTAAAATCATGGTCGATGCCAAGTAAACAGACAGGTTCATACAGGTGGTCATGGCAAACACATGAAAGAAAGGAAGCACACAAAAGAACCTTTCCATTCCTTCCCGACAGCTGTCTAACCAGTATCTGGTTTGTACGACATTGCTGGAGAGATTTCCATGGGTAAGCATGGCCCCTTTTACAATTCCTGTGGTACCCCCGGTATACTGGAGCAGGGCGATATCCTTCTCTACATTTAAATTAATTTCCGGCAAAGCTGGCAAATACTTAACCAAAAGTTGTTCGAAAGAGTATGCCTCCTTTTCCGTACTGAGACATGTTTTAGACAACTGATTTAGATCATTGCCAAGGTCTAAATATTCCTGTATCTCGGTGGAAATAACAGTTGTTATGGCTGTTTGCGGTAGTACCTTCATAACCTTTGGCTTTAATTGCTCCAGCAGGATAATGGTCTCTGCTCCAGAGTCCTTAAGCAGATAAAGCAATTCCCGCTCCGTATACATGGGATTTACCATCACCCCAACCGCCCCTATCCTTAAAAGAGCATAATAGGAGATAACTAGTTGGGGACAGTTGGGCAGTAGGATAGCAATTCGGTTCCCTTTCTTTATTCCCAAGTCATAGAGTGCTGTGGCAATTCGATCAACTCTTTCTTTCAGTTCAACATAGGTTATTTCCTGGTTTAAGAATACGATCGCCGGGTTTACTGGGTACTTTTCTGCGGAACGTTGCAAAAAATGATATAAGGAAACCCCGGGAAGGTCTAAGCTGGTAGGTATTCCTTCCGGGTAATGGCTATGCCAAAATTGTTTGTTTGTCAATAATTTACCCCCTTGGTTGGAAACCGTTTTACCCATCTCCCTTTGAAGTTTTTCTGTATCAGAGGGTAATTTTCCTTTAGAAAATGTGTCGAAGTTTATTTTTCCACCACTAATTATTGTAATGACTAAGGTCAGCAAAGTTATAACTATTTAATTGTTGGTTGAGGTTTTGTTGAATAGCATATAATGCCCTGTGCATGGGACACCTGGCAGTATGATTCTTGTTACAGCTTTCCGGCGCAATTAAACAGCGGTTCACCTCTACTGGTCCCTCCACTGCTTCCACCACATCCAGCATGGTAATGTCCTTTGGCTCCCTGGCCAGGGCATAACCACCACTGACTCCACGGTAGGATTCAATGATCCCAGCAGCGGTCAGGGAACGTAAAATTTTTAGTAAAAACCGAATGGGAATATTCTCTTGCTCGGCAATTGCTTTGGCCTCTGACACTTGTCCTTTCGGTAACCGAGATAAATATAAAACTGCACGGAATGCATAGTCCGTTGCCTGATTTAATTTCATGAAGTATACCTCTTTCTAAAAATGTATACCTGTTTAGTGTGTTTTAAAGTTTACTATACAAATCCCAAAAGTCAAGTTATCCTCTACATATCCATTAGAAAAGTCCTGTCGGTTTCCCAGTAGGACCCTTCCTTTAATATTCTATTACCTTTAAATAGAATTATGCTCGGTTCTGGCAATAATTTCATCCTGTAAGGCTTTACTTAGATTACAAAAATAATCACTGTAACCCGCTACCCGGACAATCAAGTCTCGGTATTGTTCAGGGTTCCGTTGGGCCTCCCGTAGGATTTTAGCATCCACCACATTAAATTGTATATGGTGACCGTCCAACTTAAAATAGGCCCGCACCAAATGAGTTAGTTTGTTAAGACCCTCGTCACCTGCCAGCACCGAAGGAGCAAACTTCTGGTTCAACAGGGTGCCCCCGGTGCGTATGTGATCCATCTTAGCAGCCGATTTAATCACCGCCGTAGGACCTTGACGATCGGCACCCTGAACTGGGGAAATCCCTTCGGATAGTGGTTGCCAGGCCCTTCGGCCATCCGGTGTGGCACCAATCACTGAACCAAAATAAACATGACAGGTGGTTGGCAAAAGGTTAATCCGGTAAACGCCACCCTTGGTATTGCTCCTCCCGTTAACTTCCTGGTAGAAGATATCAAAGATGGTTGTCATTATTTCATCAGCAAAATCATCATCATTGCCGTATTTCGGTGTTTTATTTAGGAGCACCTGACGCACCTTTTCCTGACCGGCAAAGTTTAAGTTTAATGCTTCTAGTAGTTGAGGCATGGTAAAGGTCCCTTGCTCAAAGATATGATATTTTAAGGCAGACAGGCAATCCGTTAGGCTGCCCAAACCAACCCCCTGGATATAGGTGGTATTATAGCGGGCACCACCGTCGTTATAATCTTGCCCCTTGGCAATGCAATCATCAATCAAGATTGAAAGAAAGGGAGCAGGCATATAGGTGGCATATAAACGCTCAATAATGTTGTTGCCTTTTACTTTTATATTCACAAAATAGTTTAGCTGCTGCTGAAAGGCCTCTAATAGCTGGCCAAAGGAATTAAACCCAGTGGGGTCACCGGTTGCAGGACCCAGTTGTCTGCCCGTTCGTGGATCTTGACCGTTATTTAATACCAGTTCCAGAATTTTTACCAGATTGAGATAGCCGGTTAAAATATAGCTTTCCTTGCCAAAGGCCCCTGTTTCCACACAGCCGCTGGCACCGCCAGCACGGGCATCTTCAATGGTTTTCCCCTGGCGCAGTAGTTCTTCAATGATGGCATCGGCATTGAAGATCGAGGGTTGCCCCCAACCTTTGCGAATGATCTGGCAGGCCCGTTTAAGGAAGCGGTCCGGGTTCTTTTTACTGAGTTGAATGTTCGAACTGGGCTGCAGCAGCCTCATCTCATCAATGACATCCAGTACCAGGTAGCTAACCTCATTGACACCATCAGAGCCATCCCGCTTTAAACCGCCGCTGTTGATATTGGCAAAGTCTGTATAGGTACCGCTTTCTTCCGCTGTTACCCCAACTTTGGGTGGGGCCGGTTGGTTATTAAACTTGACCCAAAAACACTGCAGCAACTCCTTAGCCTGATCCTTTGTTAATGTTCCTTCCCGTATCCCCCTTTGATAAAAGGGATTCAGATGCTGATCCAATCTGCCGGGGTTAAAGGCATCCCAGGTGTTTAATTCGGTAATGACACCCAGGTGGACAAACCAGTAGGACTGCAGGGCTTCCCAAAAGTCCCTGGGTGCCTGGGCAGGAACATGGGTACAAACTTCTGCAATGCGTTCCAATTCGGCCCTTCTACCTGCATTTCTTTCCTGGCTCGCCAGTTCCCGGGCCTTTTCCGCATGGCGCTGGGCAAAACGTATGATGGCATCAGCACAAATCCTCATGGCCTTAAGCTGTTCCTGCTTATAGTAGGCCTTAGGGTCATTATAATAGTCCAGCTTTTGAAGGCTTTCAGCAATTTCCCTTTGAAAATCCAAGAAACCCTTGCGATAGATTTTATCGTCCAACACCGTATGACCCGGTGCCCTTTGTTCCATAAATTCGGTAAAAATCCCATGCTCGTAGGCCTGTTTCCACTCCTCGGACATCTCTTGAAAAATTTTATCCCGCATGGATTTTCCCTGCCAAAAGGGTATTATTTCTTCCCGGTAAACTTCCTTTGCTTGGTCACTAACCAAAAAGGGGATTTTCTCCCGATCATTGAGTATTTGTAAGTCCTGCATACTATGACAGCACAGTTCCGGGTAGGTGGGGGAAGCCTGGGGAGCAGGTCCCCTTTCCCCCACAATTAACTCACCGTCATTTATACAGATGGTTTTGTGCTCCATTAAGTATTGAAAGGCTAAGGCCCGTTTAACTGGGGTAGACGTATCTCCGGCATTTTTATAAAAACCCGTTAATAATTGGGCCCTTTCTGTGGATAGCCAGGGCGGGGTTTCTAAACTTTGTTGTTTTAGTGCAGCTACCCTTTCCTTCATGTTTGTTAGCCTCCGATCTTCACATTTAGTCCGTAACTTCTGAATTCCCCTGCTAAGAGCTGCATGGCTTCGTCTGCTGGAGGTTGCGTTTGAGCCAACTGGTAGGGCAAATTCAATCTTTCATATTTGCCCATACCTGTGTTATGGTAAGGAAGTAATTGGACCTCCCAAATATTTTGTAAAGTACTAATAAAACTAGCCATTTGTTCAAGGTTTTCCCTATCATCGTTAATGCCCGGAATTATCGGGATACGGATGATAATATGGGGATGTCGTTGGGAAAGCTTCTGTAAATTGTTTAATATCAGTCGGTTGGATACGCCGGTGAACAATTTGTGTTTCTCATCATCCATCAGTTTTATATCATAAAGGAACAGATCCACCTTTTCAGAGATACTAAGCAGTGTCTCCTCTGCAGTGTAACCGGTGGTATCCACCGCCGTAGCAATTTCTCTATCCTGGCAGGCATCCAGCAAACTATGGAGAAAACTTGGTTGGACCAAGGGCTCGCCACCGGAGAAGGTTACACCACCGCCGGACTCCTCATAAAAAATGCGATCCCTTTCAATCTCCCTTACCACTTCCTCCACCGCAACCCTGCGCCCCACCATTTCCCGGGCCAGGGTTGGACAAACCGCCGCACATTGCCCACACCGCCGACACCTTTCCTTATGGATTCCCCCGGGTAGGATTGCCTGGTTGACACAAGTCTCCACACAGTCGCCACAGCCAATACAACGGTCCGGCCAGAACATTAATTGCGGCTCTGGGTCTTGACTCTCAGGATTGTGGCACCACAGGCATTTTAAGGGGCAGCCCTTAAAAAAGATAGTGGTCCGAATACCCGGGCCATCCCGAATGGAGTATTTCATGATATCAAAGATGCTACCCGTGAGCATGTCATCACCTCAATTGCTGCTGCTTTTTATTCATATTTATAAATGTTCTAAGGATTTCTTTACCCCTGGGGCAGATTCCTTTTGTCCCTTTGCCCTAAAATAAAAAATCCTGGCCGAGGCCAGGATAGTGTATGACAAACTTGTAAGTGTGAAGGGTATTCATGTTAACACCGGCGAAACAACAACGATATCAAAAAGAGAGCATCTTTAGAAAGGGGAGGATCAATTAAACAAACAGGTTCACGTCGGATTCTTCTGCCTCAGCTAAGTAAGAAGCAACCCCGCCGTATTCAATCCCGTCTATGAGTTCCTCCGCCTTAATTCCCATGACATCCATGGACATGGTACAGGCCACCAGCCTAACTCCACTTTTTTGGGCCTGCTGGATTAACTCCTCCAGGGAGGCAATATTTTTCTTCTTCATTATATTGCGAATCATGGTGGGTCCCATGCCGGCCATATTCATTTTGGAAAGTCCCAGTCTCTTGCTGCCCCTGGGCATCATCCAGCCAAACATTCTTTCCATAAAGTTTTTGTTAACCCCAGTGACCACATCTTTTCTAAGGATGTTAAGTCCCCAGAAGGTAAAGAACATGGTAACTTTTCTTCCCATGGAGGCACCACCATTGGCAATGATAAAGGAGGCGATGGCTTTATCCAAATCACTGCTGAAGACAATTAGTGATTTGCCATGGGGTATATCCAGCGGTTTCTGATCATTGCCGCAAGCTTGTGGCTGCGTACTCCCTTTCTTCAGCATCACGCGATACCCTTTGTCGGTTGTTTCTGTCTGCAGCAAGGTGTTGCCGGTTCTGGCACTCCAGGCTTTAACATCCCTGGGAAAGGAGGGGTCCGTGGCCTGAACCTCAAGAATTTCTCCCTCTTGAATTTTTTCCATTTCTTGGTAGACTCTCATAATGGGTCCCGGGCATTGCAGACCACAGGCGTCCACTCGAATGGTCTTTCCCTGCATCTCTGCCGGGGCGGGTATTTGTTCAAACTTGGTCATTTGCTCATCCAAATCAATACCCTCCGCATATTTGTATTCTTCAGCCAGATATATCTCATAACCACCACTAAGGTTATAAACGTCGTAGCCTCGCTGGGCTAAAATTCGGTAGGCTATATATCCCCTGAGACCTACTTTGCAGTAAATAATAATTTTCTTATCCTTAGGTATCTCATCCAGTCTTTGTCGAATATTATCAACGGGCAGGTGAATAGAACCCTCAAAGGAACCGTTCTCATACTCTTCCTTCGTTCGAACATCAAGAATAACATACTCAGCCCGGTTCAGGCTCTGCAAATCCTCCCAATGAAGTATTTTAACATCGCCCTTCAGAATATTTGCTGCTGTGAAGCCTGCCATATTAACCGGGTCCTTGGCCGATGAATAGGGGGGAGCATAGGCCAGTTCCAGTTCCTCCAGGTCATAAACCGTTAGCCCATGCTTGATAGCTGTGGCCAGTACATCAATCCTCTTATCCACACCTTCCCGGCCCACAATCTGAGCACCAAGAATTTTCCCATCCTCCGGTGAAAAGAGAAGTTTAATGGTAAGTATAAAGGCTCCGGGGTAATAGCCCGCATGGGAACCTGAGTGGGTAAAGGATTTCAGATAAGGAATACCTGCTCGCCTTAGTATCTTTTCATTATTACCGGCTGCCGCCGCAGTGACATGAAATACCTTGATGATGGAAGTCCCTAAGGAACCTAAATATTGATCAGTGCCACCACAAATATTGTTGGCAACAATCCGCCCTTGTTTATTGGCCGGCCCTGCCAAAGGTATAATGGCATATTCACCGCTGATACGATCCTTCACTTCGATGGCATCTCCCACCGCATAGATGGCCGGGTCCGAAGTTCTCAGGTGCTCATCCACCCGGATGCCGCCTCTTTCACCAATTTCCAGGCCGGCTTCCTTAGCCAGTTTTGTCTCCGGTCGAACGCCTGCGGCCATGATAACCATGTCCACCTGTTCTTGCTTGCCGCTGCCTAGAATAATCTCAATTTCCCGCTCTCCTTGAAACCTTTGAACAGCATCCTGAAGGACTAGGCGGATACCATTGTCCATTAGTTCCTTTTCAACAATCCTTGCCATCTCTACATCCAGCGGACCCATAACTTGCTCCGCTGCTTCAATAAGCACCACATCAAGACCGGCATGTTTAAGATTCTCTGCCATTTCAATGCCAACATACCCCCCACCGACCACGGCGGCACGTTTAGGCTTTTTTTCCTCAAGCAGACTTTTAATTCTATCAACATCAGCCATATTCCTGAGGGTATAAATGCCCTCCCGTTGAATCCCTGGGATAGGTGGTAAAATGGGATCTGCCCCGGGAGAAAGCACCAAATAATCATAGCTCTCCCGGTAGGTTTTACCCTGGGATAATACTTCAACTTCTTTGGTTTCACGAAGGATCTTAGTCACTTCACTCTTTATACGAATATCAACATTAAATCGTTCCTGCATCCCCTGGACAGTCTGAACCAACAGATTTTCCCGTTCCTTAATGACGCCACCTAGATAATAGGGGAGTCCACAGTTAGCAAAGGAGATGTATTCTCCCCGTTCAAATAAAATAATCTCAGCATCTTCATCCAATCTTCTTAGTCTGGCTGCCGCACTGGCCCCACCGGCAACCCCGCCTACGATTAACACTTTTTTTGTCATCTTCTCAACTCCAAATATTAATATGCTTAGTATTAGATAACTTTTATTAATCGGTACAATTTTATTCAGTTCCAAAATGCTTTGGCAGTACAAAGATACCCCTACTGCTATTCTAAAAACAGTAGATCGCTTTATGATCTGCGTCTTAATATACCGGCCATCTAATTTCCTTCCTTAGCCCCCCACATACCCCTAGGGGTATAGGTATTATAATAAAGATAGCACTCCCATACCAGTTAGTCAATGGGTACTTGGGGAAATAATTGACATGAGTTCATGGAGACTATACACTGATACCATAGGGGGTATAGTAGTTTAAATGGAGGTCTCATAATGCCAACCAATGTTAATGTTGAGCTACAGCAAGAGTTAATGACTCGATTAAAGAAAATTGAGGGACAAGTTCGAGGGATTCACAAAATGATTGCAGATAACCGCAGTTGCAGTGACTTGGTGACACAACTTTCGGCCGTTAAGGCAGCTGTCAATCGAGTGGCCTTCTCTGTATTGGCCTGTCATCTTGCCCACTCAATCCAAGAGAATATGGAGCAAGGCAAAGAAATCAACGACTCTTTGGAGGATTTTATGAAGGTGTTTAAAAAATTCTCTTAGATGCTGTTGATTAATTGACTACTCAAAAGCAAAAACCGTACTTACATATTGCAAGTACGGTTTTTGCTTATTTATTTGATAAGTATTCATCAATTGCCTGCGCCACATTTTTAGAAACCCTAGCAGCCTCAACCACGGTCCTGGCTCCGGTAACCACATCACCGGAGGCAAAAACCCCTTCCCGGGTTGTTCTACCATATTCATCGGTGATAATCAAACCTTTGCCGTTTACATCAATGGCCTTGGTATTACCCACGATAATATCTCGGGGTAGCTGGCTGACCGCAACAATCACCGAGTCTGCCTTTAAGAATCCTTCTTGCTCGGCAGTCACCTGTTCTGGCCCTTGCTCGGTCTCCACCTCCACCCTTTTGGTTTCCAGGTAACGAACACCTTGGTGGGTAAACTCCAGGGGAGTCTTATAAAACTCGAAATGGACACCATCGATTTCAGCAAATTGAATTTCATTTTGTCGGGCAGTCATGTCCTCTCTACCTTGGCGGTAAAGAATATAGACCTCCCTTGCTCCATTCCGTATGGCTGTTCTAGCCGCATCCATGGCCACGTTACCGGCCCCTATTACACAAACCCGCTCACCCAATTGGTAAACTGCCGGGTTTTTCAAATAATCAATGGCAAAATGAACGTGCCCCAGGCTTTCTCCCTTAATTCTTAACCGATTGGGTCTCCATACCCCTGTTCCAATGAATAAAGCCTCATAGCCATCCTGGAACAGATCATCAATAGAAATAATTTTTCCGATCATGGTGTTTGGTCTTATTTTCACACCCATTTCAAAAAGACGTTGCTGCATCTTGTCCATGATGGTTTTAGGAAGTCTGAACTCGGGAATACCGTATCGCAATACCCCACCAATTTTATCGTGGGCTTCAAATATGGTGATACGGTAACCCTTCAGGGCCAGTAAGAAGGCAATGGTAATCCCCGCTGGCCCGGAGCCAATAATACCCACTTGACGGCCCTTTGGTTCGGCGGGCCTAAGATTCATTGAATTTAGATAGTAATTAGAAATATAATGTTCGATGGAGCTAATTTGCACCGGTTCCCCTTTGTTACCAAGTATGCAGTTTCCTTCACATTGGCTTTCGTGGGGACAAACCAGGGAGCATACCACAGAAAGAGGATTGTTTTTAAACAACATATCCCCTGCATCCTTAATGCTGCCATTCAAAAACATCTGAATCATTTGCGGAATGGGGGTCTTAATAGGACAGTGCTCCCTACAACGGGGTTTCTTGCATTGGAGGCATCTTTTTGCAGATTCAATAATATGTGTGTCCATGGTATCCTCCTATAAGAAAGTATTTTTTCTAACTAAAGAATGAATTCTTGCTTTTCTAAACTACACCTAAATATAGTACGACACAACCTGTTTTTTCGTCAACAACGTCATTTACTTGACACTGGGTAGACAATATTTTTTTAGAAAAAAAATGTTGCTACTTAGTAAATCAAGCAATAGCATTAATATATCCTATTCTCGAATGGTTAAGGGGTAACGTATGGTAAAGGTCGTACCCCTTCCTTCTTTAACTGTAAAGGAGATACTGCCCTTCAAATAACGTTCTGTGAGAAGTTTCATACTGTAAGTCCCCAATCCCCTGCTGCCACCCTTGGTAGAAAAAGATCTTTTAAAGACCTGCAGTTGAACATCTCTGGGCATTTCTCTTGGGTTGTTAACCCAAAAATAAATTTCAGCACCAATTTGTTTAACACCCAGGGATACAACATCCCCTGGCTGGGAGGCTTCCAAAGCGTTCTTTACCATATTGCCCAGCACCCTCTTTAAAAGAATCGGGTCACTAACAATGGTAGCCTCTTCTAGGGTTTCTACTACCTCCAGGGTGATTCCCTGGGCCACTGGGTGGTTAACATAATGATCCATCATACTGTTCAAAAGTTCCACTGGATCAAAGGGTTCGGGACTTACCTTTAATTCATTATTTTCTGCACTGAGCAAGTCCCGCTGGTCAAGAATCTCTTCAATTAAAGAACCAGCCACTTCCTCCAAATCCTTCATCAGTTCCTGTTTTTGGGCCGATTCTTTGACGGTTCCCAGCAACTCAACAATGCCACGGAGACTGCCTGCGGTATTCAGAATATCGTGGAAAAAAATTCGTTCTAAGAATTTCCTTCTTTTTTCATGACTAATATCTGTTACAAATACGAGGGTAAAACACTGTCCTTCCAGAGTAAGGGGCTTGGCCGTAAAAAGCAGATCCAGCGAAATAAACTGCCCCTGTTGTTTGACAGTGGCCCTACATTCTCGGGAGGCCCTTTCGCCAGACAGCCCTGCCAAAATGGCCAAAGCAGCACCACAGGACATGCAATGCTCGCTGGTACCACAGCCGGCTTCATTTTCCCAGGCATGTACACAATTTAATACTTCTCCCGGTCTGGCTCCCAAAACACTGCTGGAATCTTCCAAGTTTAACAAATCCACTAAGGCTTTATTACAATAGACAACCTGCCTGTGCTGGTTAAGAATTAAGATAACATTGGGAAATGCATCAAATACAGAATGAACCTCCTGAATCTTTTTTACTACACAGGACTGCTCCAATATCTTATTGAGGGGTAACCGGGCAGCCGGGGCAAAATGGCTAAAGTGGTTTTCAAACAGTAGCTCACTCAACTCTTCCATCCCCCTTAAATACTTTAAGAAGTTAATTTATCATACATAAAGGATTGTTTTTTTCGTCAGGTAACTTAAGAATCTCGTTCTTTTTCCCCATAATCTTCTAAGTTTTTTTATCACCGAAAAGGTTCACAATACCTACAGGAGGTGGTTGTTGTGGTTAAAGAAAATAATCGGCTATCCGGTACAAAGATGCTATTGTTGGGTTCACTCTATGTTGCCGCTCCCTTAGTCGGCTTTCTTATGGGAAGAAAAGATTCCGAAGAAAGAAAAGAACGATACTAACGGTCCATCGCACATGCCGCTCCTTGTTTGAGGAGTGGTATGTTATTTATTGTTATTCGGAAGCCCTTGAGCCATCTCATTGAAATATGCTCGCCTAGAATTATCAATGTGTTCCCTGGCCAACCGTTCCGCCAGTGAACCATCGCCCAGTTTAATGGCTTCAACCAACTGCCTGTGCTCCCGATTGGCTTCCTCAATTCTCCCCGGCAGCCCATAACCTACCTTAGCATAGCGGTTAATATGCTCCACCAGAGTTGTGATCATGGCATAGAGCCTTTGACTGTCCGCCGCCCGGTAAAGCAAATCATTAAATTCTTCATGGGCTTTTTCTAAACTTTCTAAATCGTCTCCGGTAACAAAGCCATCAAGCTGCTCCAAGGCATTGATTAACTGCTCTAGTTGACCAGGCTTTATCTTTTCCGCTGCCATTCGGGCAGCTAACCCTTCCAGTACAGCCCTTATCCTGTAAATCTCCAAAACTTCCATATCTGAAACCTGGGCTACCACCACACCGACCCGAGGCAAATGGGCCACTAACCCTTCCAGTTCGAGCATGCGAAGGGCTTCCCGGACCGGCGTCCGACTAACCCCCAGCAGGTTGGCCAGTTTCCTTTCGACAAGACGTTCCCCGGGCTTTATGTGACCATCCAAGATTGCTTGACGCAATTGTTGGTATACCTTATCTCTAATCTGTGGGTGGGGTACAGCCTCTATCGGTGCCAGCCCAAACTCTGAATTCACCCTCATTCCCCCTTGATATTAACTATTCATCTAACCAACACAAAGCTGGTTCCTTTTTAAAGGTCTTAAGAATCTGTAGCACCATAGGGTTCATAACTACACCTGCCATATATTTTTCTATAAGAATAAAAATTCGTGTTGATTTTTTTATTTCCTTCAGGATTTTTCTTTATGAAGTCTGCCTAAACATAATAAAAAATTCTATAACCCTTTTCTAGATTATTGATATAATAGGCTAAGAAACCTAAAAAGGAGAGAACTGGCTTTCTCCACCCCAAGGGAGTTAACCAGGCCATTTATGAAATTATGTCCCTATGCAGCTCGCCTATATGGCTGTAATGCATTGAAAAGTGCAGGGTACGCTTCCGATACCATAACAGTATCAGAGTCCTGGCGAGACCAATATTGTACTTCAGGAAAGTATCAACAATGTCCAAACCTCAAATCGGCCCATCAAATGAAGGGACAGCGTGGTCACGGTAAAGGTGGTTACCTACCTAACCAACCAAAGGAAATTCCATCCACTGGCTATAATCGGCCTGCCAGCAAGGGGTATGCTACCAATCAGAAGGCCTCTGTGAAAAGCCCCAAAAAGAAGCAGGAGTTTAACCCCGTTCATGCCCACGGCGGAGTCACCCCTCATTTTTGTGAAAAGCCCTGGCGTTCCCCCGATTTGCGCTTTCGGGTTATCCGTTCTTTATTTTACATAAAACCCTGGAAATAATTAAACCCCCTAAACTCCTTTGAGAATCAGGGGGTTGCAGTGCTAATTTAAAAGGTGGTTTAGGTGCAATGATTTATACAAAGGACTTATGTAAAATCTATTCTCAGGGTTCGGAACAACATGCCATATTAAAGGGAATCAGTTTTACTGTTCAACAAGGGGAGTATGTGGCCATCATGGGCGTTTCCGGTTCAGGTAAAACAACTCTGTTAAATATCCTGGGTTGCCTGGATACTCCCACTTCGGGAACCTATTTATTTCATGGACAGGACTTATCCCAATTTACATCTAGGCAATTAGCTAAATTTCGCAATCAACATATTGGCTTTATTTTTCAAAATTATTGTTTACTGCCAAGGGATACTGTCTATAGTAATGTAGAATTGCCCCTATTGTATAGAAACCTTTCCTCTAAAGAACGTAAACACCGCGTGTTAACAGCCCTGGAACAGGTGGGAATGATATCAAAGGCAAAGGCCTTGCCCACACAGCTCTCCGGTGGACAGCGGCAAAAAGTAGCCATTGCCCGGGCCTATGTAGGAAAACCCTCCATCCTTCTGGCCGATGAACCCACAGGAAATTTGGATGCCAAATCCACAGCAGAGGTATTAGCTATTTTTCATTCTTTGCATCAATCGGGAACCTCCATTATCATGGTAACCCATGACCCCCATGCAGCAAAAGCTGCCGGGCGTATTGTTACAATGGACAAAGATCAGGGGAGGTTCCTAGCATGATGTTGAAGATGTTAAAAGTAAGCGTTAAAGGTGTACTTGCTTATAAGCAGCGATCTTTTTTATGTATTCTAGGCATAATGATAAGTGTTGCTTCCATGGTATCCTTACTTTCTTTGATTAACGGTTTTAATAATAGTCTCATTAACCAGATTCAACAGGAGCTTGGCACCCAGCAAATTATCGTTACCCCTGGAAAAATGTTGAATGCCAAGGAAACTATTTTAAACAGCGGTTTAAGCGGAGTCAGTACCTTTCGGGGTTCCAGTAGTACCCTAACAGCAGAAGACGTAGAAGCAGTTTTAGGCAAGTTTGCATCGGTAGAAACCGGGGCACCCCAATATGAGACCTTTAGCCGTGTTGTGCTGCCAACTGTTAAAAATAAGTACCTGGATGTCATCTTGACTGGAACAACTTCGGAATATGCTAACACCTTTCAGTACACTCCGACCGAAGGGCGTTTTTTGGTCAGCGAAGACAACAGGCAGGCTAAAAACGTCGTAGTGCTTGGCCAAACAATTAAAGAAGATCTTCTTGGTGACTCCCAGGCAATCGGTAAGAAACTAAGAATAGCCGGAGAGGACTTTGAAATCGTTGGGGTAATGGACAGAAAGGCCTCCATTGGTTTTAATTTTGATGATCGTATCTATATTCCCGTAGAAACCATGCAACGGTTAACCCATACCCAACATGCAGCCATGCTTATTTTTAAAGCGGCTTCCATACACCATCTGGTTGATGCTGAAAAAAATATTTCTAGAACTATCTCCAGTCGACATCGAGGAGCCGATTTTATCACCATCAAGCCAACCGAAATCATTGCTTTAGTAAATCAAATTATGCTGATGTTAGCTGGTTTAGTAACCTGCGTCACAGGCATATCACTTATTACCGGGGGCATTGGTATCATTAATGTTATGCTGCTCAGCGTCCAGGAACGCACCCGGGAAATTGGCCTAAGAAAAGCTGTGGGAGCTACCAACTGGGAAATCCTAGCTCAATTTCTCACAGAGTCCATTCTTATAAGTTTTATAGGCAGTGCCCTGGGATTATTCATGGCCTATGGCTGTATTAGTCTGATAAACCATAAAATCCCCTTTCTTTCCATTGGCATTCCCCTCTGGATTCTAGAATTCAGTGTCTCCTTTGCCCTGCTGATCGGTATTCTTTTTGGTATATATCCTGCCATCAAGGCCACACGTATCAACCCAATCCAAGCCCTCCGCTATGAATAAGCAAGATAATAATATTTATTGTCATAATAATTGTCATTTTGTTACATAGTTTAAATTTGATATGGAAATATTACTGTGGAAAAATATATTTCATATTTCTCAATGCTCTCACCCTCTTTTGATTTTGCACGTAAAACCACTTTATAACGATTATTGGGTAAAAAGCTGTAAATAGGTGAAATAAAACTTTATTTTCTTTAATCTCCACCGTACCTGTAACATTGTTTTTTTCATTAAGATCGGTAACTTCAACCGTGGCGTCGGAAATTTTCTGATTAATGAGAAATTCAATGGGACGATGAATTGGCACTTGGCTATCACCATTACCTGGATTGGTATTGGTCACTTTTATGCTGGTTGCTGTTGTAAAGTTTACCTCAATCGGAAAATTTTGATTTACTTCTTACATTTTCTTCTATACTACAAATCCTTTCATTTAGAACAACAACGGGGGACGCACTCTGTAGATCCACTGCTTTACCATCACTAATTGTTTTTATTAATAATCGTTCGCCATCAGGTGGTTCATAAGTTGTAACCAAATCCGATAACCTTTTCACAGCAATCACCACATTCCAATTGAAAAGAAATATTACAAAACCGCACTTTTCCCTTATTTTGCATAAATAAATGCAGTGGTCCCGGAGTAGTTAGTTAAAAGCCTTTCCCCTTTTCGTCCGCTTCCCCCTACTTTACTAGCAGCAGAAACAGCCAGGTGTGAGCCATGTGACCGGCAAAGTCTAGCGGAATCACTGGAGTTAGAGTGTTGTTCAGTTGCATCCCCTTGAGCCGGATTCACCAAAACCAACCATAATAGATTACAAAGCAGGTTTCGTTTCATCTTTATCACCTTTCTTATAAGTTACACTTACAAATTTGTTTAACGTAATTCGAGCCCCCCTTAACCGGGGAGCCCGTTCTTTTTATTCCATATTCATTGTGCATTCTTCAGCAGTCATACCGCACTCAGGGCAGTTACCATCCTTCATCATTTCAATATGGGTCTTCCAGTCCGTTCCAACAGATTGTTTCAGGGCAGCCTTGCAATTATTCAACATTTCAACATAATTGCTCCTGTCACTGCTATTGTCGTTAGCGGCAAAAGCGGTAGAAGCAACAAACAAACTAGAAATTAAAGACATTGTAATGATGATTTTTTTCATTTGGGTAACCTCCTGTTTTAATATTGCTTATAGGAGAATGATACAGTAAAAAGTTCACATCCCCGTTACAAAAGTAACACAACTTTGTGATACTTCTGGTCTAATTTATCAAATTTAAGTACAGCCCCTCTAAAATATAGTAGCTATATGGGTATGAAGTAATTACAAATAAAAGGGAACAGGTTCCCACAGTGGGAGCCTGTTCCCTTTTATTTGTCCTTAATATCCTCACGGGTATGGTCTTTTTCGTCACAACAGCTTTTTTTACCGGGCAACTGTCCGGTCGTCCCGTGGTTAGGGTGACTGCGGCCGCCACATCAGCCACCACCTCTGAACATCATCGCTATCATTAAAACAATGAACAGAAGCGGCAGGTAGTTGATAATATTCTCCATACCAAGCCTTCCTTTCAATTCCTAGAAACTCTCTGTGGTAAGTTTAGCCCCTGCATTTTAAGACAGGGGCTATGTAGTTATCTACTTATTATCACTTTTATTGTCGTCCATATTCATTTTTCTGTGATCCATGTTTTTCATGTCACCGTTCATGTTGTTCATATCCTGGGACTGCTGGGTTTTTTGGTTGTCTCCAGAGCCAGTGTTTTTGTCAGTTCCGCCGCAACCTGCTAATAAGAGGCTAAGGGTCAGTAAAGTAACGATACCGAGGACATGTATTTTTTCATCGTGAACAACCTCCGTCTTTGATAAATATCCTTTTATGCTTCCTGATGGGCATGGCCATCAGCGCTTTCCATATTGATAAACTGCCCGTGCCAGGTGTGGTACCAAACTTGACCGGTGGCACTGTTGACACTGAGCATGCCAGCAATTTTTCCGTCTTTAAGGGTATGCAGAGTGTAGTACCCATAAAACTCATGGGGTTCCGCCGCTGTCTCTCTGGTACTCTCGCGGACTAAAAACTCATTGGCCAACTTTACCGCATTCTCCGCTGAAACCATAGGTTTGCCACTCGTTGCACCGGCCCCCATCATGCCTCCCATGTGGCCATATTTCACATTCCACATCATATTAGGTCCCATTTCCGGGCTGAGGGAACCGGTACGCTTATCCAAAATAAACTCGTGGGCATACTTGCCACTTTGGTCCTCCCTGGTCTCCACATAAAAGTGGGTGTCAAACTCCATCAGTTCCGCCAGGGAAATGCCTTCCATTCCCGAAGTTTTTAGATAATCATTAACCAATTCCTTTGCCGTTTCTAAATCTACCGGCTCTTTCAGGTCAACACCGCCGCTACCCATCATGTTGCCGTGCATGCCCATCATGGAAGAACTCATCATTCCCATTCCGGGAATTCCCTGTCCCATTCCCCCGACTCCAAAATTTCCTCTCCAGTTGCCCCAAGAAAGAACAGGTATGGATAACAAAAGGACCCCGATTAACAATCCTGATACCAACAGCTTATTGTTCAACACGCTCCCCTCCTTTACTTCGTGGCTTTATAATAACAGCCAAGTTTTACAAAAGTAGCACAACAGTTTGACGTTTTTGTAATAATTTTGCCGCAAAATGGAAATAAGAGGTGTTCCATATCTCCTTAAAATTAAGATTAGTCTTGCAAAACAAGGGCCATGAAATATTACAAAAATGTGATATCCCCGTAACAGCAATGTAACAACTGTAGTGTATGCTAAACCTAGGGACTTCCATATTACCTTTCATGATTGCCCTTAATAAGGGCACATTTTTTAAATCAACCCTTATGAGAACGATAGAAAAACTTGAAGGAGGAATGTAAACATGCCAATGATGTACGGCGGCTATGGTATGGGATGGTTTGGGGGGATATTTATGATGTTGATCCCGTTGGCTCTGTTAGGTCTGGTTGTCTATTGGGCAGTAAATTCCGGGGTAAAAAATGCCCTTAAAGAAGGTTCCTCGTCCGGCGCCCTGGATATTTTGAAGTCCAGATATGCCCGGAACGAGATAACTGAAGATGAGTACAAAAAACTTAAAGAAGAATTATCTCGATAGTATCCGGTATTGAAACTGTTGTCTCCATCGTGGAGAAAACGTCGCTTCCTTTCAGATGCTCCACGCCACGCGGACCAATTGAACCAAATGGTTAGAGAGTTACATCAATTGATTGGCAAATTTAAGATATAGTAAAGTAAATAATAAGAAGCTAGTCCGCTCTGTGGTTAGCTTCTTATTATTTGAATGAATTGCATAATTGCTAATCCAGAAAAACGTGAATCCAAGAGTACAAAATAGCTTAATTTTTTAGTAGGAAGATGGTGAGCACCAGGCAGACCCGTAGGGGCAATCACATTTGCCCATTACATGCGGGCACCTATATTTATTGGTTCCAGCCTTTGCATCACTTCCCCAGAACACCATTCTTTGCCCCATTGAGCATATAGGGGTTCCATCAAAGTCACAGCCTTCAGGATGGTCCTTAGAGCCTCGGGAGTTAATGGGGATAATTGCTTGAGCATTGAAGTCGTTCATTACTACAGAGTAGATGTCTTTACTGTCATAGCCCATATCCATGGTATAGTATTTAGGTTTTTTTGAGTCTTCCAAGGCCTTGTTTACTAATTCGATTAAAGGTATTGCCATCTTAGCATCATGGGTATTAGCAGGTGTAACCATAATAGCAATTGGTAGTTCACTATGGCAATCAACTGCAACGTGAGCTTTATATCCAAACCAGGATATTTGGTTACCATGAGTATCCCTTTTAGCACCCCAGTTTGCAGTTTTGTCACCCTGCAAATCCTTTTTAGGCTTGGATTTTTCATACGCATCTATTTTGCTAAAATAATAAAATAACCTTATTCAAGGTCTTGAAATGGGTGCAGACGATTGTGTTGGTAAACCTGTTCCCCACCTATCCTTTACTCTTATGCTACACTGCACTGATTCACCGGCAGCACGATGTTAAAAGAAGTCCCTTCGTTTAACTTACTTTCAACATAAATCTGCCCCCCGTGGGCCTCCACTATTTTTTTGACAATGGCCAACCCCAGACCGGTCCCCCCCTGTGTTCTGCTACGGGACTTATCCGCTTTATAAAATCTTTCCCAAATCATGGGTAAATCCTCCGGGGATATGCCTACTCCGGTATCACGGATACGGATGTGTACCTGATTAGCTTTGCTGGTGACATAAATGAATATTTTACCCCCCTCAGGTGTATGGCGTACTGCATTGTCAATTAGGTTAATCAACACCCGTTCCATCCGGTCACTGTTGCAGGTAACCGGGAGTAATCTTTTCTCCAGGTTTAGCTTGAGGTTAACACCCTTTTGTTCAACCAACTGGTTTAATTTGCCTAACACCCGGTAGATGAGAACTTTTAAATCACAGGGTTCTTTATCAAAATCAAAGTGCCCCTCTTCCATACGTTTCAAGTCCAGAATTTCATTAACCAGCCGTTTCAAACGATTTATTTCATCCAGGATATTGCCCAGGTATGTCTCCCTTTCCTTTTCATCCTTTACCAGACCATCCAACATGGTTTCTGTAAAACCCTGCATGATGGCCAGGGGAGTTTTGATTTCATGGGCCACATTGCTAACGAACTCCCGGCGGATCTGTTCCTGGGCCTCCAGTTGAGTGATTTTTTCTTGCAGCCGGGAGGACAGGGTATTGAGAGAGTCAGACAACAGTCCAATCTCATCTTTAGACCGGATATCCACCCGGTGCTGGTAGTTACCGCTGGCCATCTCCAGGGCCACCTTGTTCATCTTTACCAAAGGCCGGGAGATGATCCGAGAGAAGACCAGACTTAACAGGGCGGCTAGAATAATCCCCCCAACGGCAGTGTAAATAATCAGCATTTGCAGGTGTTTAAGTTCACTTGCCAGGGGTTCTAAAGGTGCGTGGATAATGACCGCCCTGTTCACATTGTCATGATCCTTGAAGGGGATACCCACCGATAACACATCGGTTTTAAAGAAAGGGTTATTGCCCTTGTGTACCACCGCTTGGCCCTGGTACAGTCTTTCTATATCTTCCATGCTCATAGGGCCGTGGTGGGGATTATTCATATCCATCGGCATATTCTTTGTGCTCATTCCCATTCCCTGGCACTGCATAACAATGCCCTTTTTGTTTAAAATCATTACATTAGCATTATAGAGTTCGGCAATCAGGGCTGCCTTGTTGTCCAGGGCAACGGGATCCTGCTCCAAACGAGCTATTTCTGCTACCTTATTACCTAGGGCTTTAAACTGCCTGGCCTGCTGCTCATAGTACAGACCCTCCATAAAGCTGGTCTGGACTGCACCAGCAATCCCAATAACTACCAGCACCAAAATGGTCATGATGACCCAGAGTTTGGTGACAATGTTGTTTAGCTTCATGCTTCCACCTCAAATTTATATCCAACGCCCCAGACGGTTTTAATGAAGTTCCCGGCACCGGCGGCCCTAAGTTTGTCCCTCAGCCGGTTGACGTGGGTGTCAACGGTCCTCACATCACCGTAATAGTCAAAGCCCCAGACCTCCTCCAAAAGCTGCTCACGGCTGTAGGATCGCCCGGTAGACTTGGCCAACAGTGCCAGGAGTTCGAACTCTTTGGGAGTCAGGGTGATAGGCTTATCCTTGACCAGTACTTCCCGACTGATTAAATCCATACACATACCAGGGAATTTTAATAGATGCCCCTCTTTTTTCTCTTCGGTACCCACACGGCGCAGAACCGCCTTAATCCTAGCCACTAATTCCCGGGGACTAAAGGGCTTGCCCATATAGTCATCAGCTCCAAACTCTAAGCCCAAAATACGATCCACCTCGTCATTTTTGGCCGTCAGCATAATGATGGGAACCTTGGAAACCTTGCGTATTTCCTGGCATACCGTTATGCCGTCCATCTTTGGCATCATGACATCCAGCACGATTAAATCCCAGGACTCGGCTTTAAACTTCCGCAGAGCTTCCTCGCCGTCCAACGCTTCCTCCACATAGTATCCTTCATTGGTTAAATAAATGCCAATAACCTGGCGAATTTTATCTTCATCATCCACAACCAGAACTCTTAACCGGCTCATGACAATACCTCCTTTAATACATGCCCTCCAGCAGAAATAGGGGTTGGTTACTGTGTCTATAGTAAAGCTAAAAACAAACCCTTGTCAAAGCATTCAAATGATTATCACAAAAATTTTAAATTTATGAGAATGATTTGTAACAATTTTCAGGTAACACTTGAAGACAGTCTTTCCACTGAAATGGACCATATGCAATAAAAGGTAATGTTAAGGCTTTTTTTAAAGCAAAAACCAGGGAGCGTTAAGAATGCTCTCTGGCTTTGTATTTTCAAATTTAAATATCACAAAAATATTATTTTTTCGTAACAATCAAAACATATTAATATACTCCGAAAGCAAGTTAAGCCAAGAAACATCACGGGGGATGTTTCCAGGGTTATTCCTTTATTCTGTTTTTCCTTCTTGCAAAATACCACCCGGTAAAGGAAACTCCTGCCAGCAATGCGATGGCTAAGAGCGAATCTTCCAGGAATTCCATATCATTTCACTCCTCATTCTCATATAAATGTTATTATTCCGGACGTCGCGCCGGTTCGGGTATCAGACGGTGAGGAACCTTTTTTTCTTCTCTACGAAAGTCTCTGTAAGGATCAAATCGTTTTAATCTTAAGGCATTGGTAACCACTGAAACCGAACTAAAGGCCATTGCACCTCCCGCCAATACAGGAGAGAGGAAGCCCAGGGCAGCTACCGGAATGCCCAGTGTATTATAAATTAAGGCCCAGAACAGGTTTTGTTTGATGTTGCACATAGTCGCCCGGCTTAACTTGATACTGGCCGCGACTCCCCTCAGATCCCCTCGCATCAGGGTAATGTCAGCAGCTTCCATCGCCACATCGGTACCGGTACCGATGGCAAAACCTACATCGGCAGTAGCCAGGGCCGGGGCATCGTTAATGCCGTCACCAACCATTCCCACCACTTCTCCACTTTCCTTTAGCTGGCTTACTTCCTTTGCCTTGTCTTGGGGCAGTACCTCGGCCAACACATCTTCCGGTGGTATTCCCACCTGCTTGGCAATGGCCTCGGCAGTACGACGGTTATCTCCCGTAATCATCAAAGTTTTTATCCCCATGTCTCTTAGGGCACGGATGGCTTCTGCAGAAGTCTCTTTTACCGTGTCTGCCACTGCCACTATACCTGTAGCCCTGCCACCCACGGCCACCAGCATAGCAGTCTTCCCTTCCTCTTCCAGAGCATCCACCTGTTTTGCCAGTCTGGATATATCGATATTTTGTGAATACATCAGCCTTCTATTACCAATGAGTACTATGTTCTCCCCAATGCGTGAAGCAATACCGTGTCCTGGAATGGCTTCAAATTCCTGTGGTTCGGCTAACTCTATACCTCTTTCCCTGGCCCCCTTAACAATGGCTTCACCCAGAGGGTGTTCCGAGCCCCTTTCAGCAGAGGCAACTAAACGAATTAATTCGTCTTCGCTGATTCCCTTATCGATGGTTATGACATCTGTCAGTGAGGGCTCTCCTTTGGTGATGGTGCCTGTCTTGTCCAAAACAATTGCATTTAATGCATGGGCTTTTTCCAGGTGTTCGCCTCCCTTAATGAGAATACCGTTTTCCGCACCTTTTCCGGTACCTACCATAATCGAGGTAGGTGTAGCAAGACCTAGGGCACAGGGGCAGGCAATAACCAGCACGGCCGTAAAGTTAATTAAGGCCCTTGCCAGGTTGCCGGGGTCGGCAAAGAAATACCACACCGCAAAGGTGACGACAGCTATACCCACCACCGCAGGCACAAAATAGGCGGAAATTATATCTGCCAATCGCTGGATAGGAGCCTTGGATCCCTGGGCCTCTTCCACAATTTTAATGATTTGCGCCAGAGCAGTATCCGAACCCACTTTGGTAGCTTCAAACTTGAAACTGCCATGCTTGTTGATGGTGCCGCCGATCACCTCGTCGCCTATCTTTTTATCCACTGGTATGCTCTCGCCGGTTAGCATGGATTCGTCCACAGTGGAAAACCCTTCTTTCATAACGCCGTCCACTGGTACCTTTTCACCCGGACGTACCAGCACCAGGTCTCCTACCTGGACTTCTTCAACAGGGATGTCCATCTCTTGCCCGTTCCGGACCACCCGAGCAGTCTTAGCCTGGAGCCCCATCAGCTTTTTGATAGCTTCAGAGGTACGGCCCTTGGCAATGGACTCCAGCATTTTACCAAGGATAATTAATGTGATGATGATAGTTCCTGTTTCGTAATAAACATGGCCGGGGTAAAAGAATGTGGCACCTGCGCTGTAAAGGTAAGCAGCGCTTGTTCCCAGAGCAATTAGCACATCCATATTGGCACTGCCATGTCTCAGTGAACGATAGGCCCCCCGGTAAAATTGGAATCCGGCAATAAATTGTACTGGCGTGGCCAGGGCAAATTGGAATATCTTATTGTGTAACAGCATGGGTAGTGGGAAATTAAATAATTCAGCAAACATAACCGCCAGAAGGGGCAGGGACAACACAGCTGACATAATCAAAAGGCGAATCTGCTTGCGGGTTTCCCGTTCCCGTTTCTCATGATCCCCGTCAAAGCACTTGGCTCCCTCCTCCGCCTGATAGCCTGCATCAGCCACGGTTCTTTTTAATTCGGTAACAGTAACCACCGTCGAGTCAAACTCTACCGCCGCCCGTTCCATCGCAAAGTTTACATTGGCCCTGAGAACACCCTCCCTTTTCCCCAGAGCCCTTTCCACCCTGGCCGCACAGGCGGCACAGGTCATGCCGCTTATTTTGAGATCAACTTTCTCCGTAGGAACCTGGTAGCCCAGATCAACAATGGTTTTTATGATCTGGTCAATGCCAACACGGTTGGGCTGGAAATTAACGGTTACCTTTTCCACCGCCAGGTTCACTGATACCTCTGTAACCCCATCCAATTTTTTGAGTGTGCGTTCTACTTTGGCTGCACAAGCAGCACACTCCATACCCAGTATTTTTAAGGATACTTTATGAATGTCCACGGTTCCTTCCTCCCCTTTGTTGCCTAAAGACACCTAACCTGTATTTAGTTAGTTTAGCCCAAACTTATGATAATATCGCCACATCTGTTACTAAAAACACTACCTCCAGGGAAAAATAATTCAAATTAACTGAAAGAGGGAATGTCTTATGCCAATGATGTATGGTTATGGAATGGGTTGGTTTAGTATGATTATTATGATGCTGATTCCCCTGGCACTCCTGGGTTTGGTGGTTTACTTGGCAGTCAACTCCGGTGTAAAAAACGCCCTTAGGAACAGTGCCGAATTTACACCTCAGATATTAAAACTTAGAAAAACTTGGCTTCGCCAAGTCTTTAGACGTCGGCGGAGCCTTAGTTTGCCCTTATGCATATCGGAAAGTTTTATACTTTCTGATATGCCAAGAAATTCCAATAACTTGGCTAATTCTGAGGATAAAAAAGATTAGGTTTTTTTCTTCAATGAAGGCTATGCCTATGTCCCCCACCCTAAGGTAGAAGCTAAATTTTATACCTACTTAGACACTGGCTTTGGTTATGACTGTCCTTTTCATTTATATAGGAGATAATCTTGTCATAGGTTTCAGCCATATACTCCACCATTTCTTCGCTTATATCACCGAATTGGTTAATAAACTCTACTCCCATTTCAAGAGAGATGATCATAATGTCGAGTGCAAGGCCCTTATGATTTTTCATCTTTAAATAGTCACTAAATAAATGTATTTGAATTTATAATGTCATAATTGTGTTATTAATACTTATAACTGTATATAAAATAAAAAATGGTATCAGCATTTGTCTGCCAATACCATAATTTACAAATTTTGGTGGAGGCGGGGGGAGTTGAACCCACCGTCCGAAAGAGCAACCACAACAGGCTCTACGAGCGTAGACTATGCTTTAGATTTCGCTTCCTTGGCGGCCATAGACAGCCTCCTCGGTTGCTAGTCCGGTAGTCTTAGCTATAGCCCTCCGAACATCAGGCTATAGAGCGTCCCGCTAAGTTGACCCCCTATCCTTCACCGCGGGCGCAGAAGGTAGGAGGTTAGACAGCAATTAAGCTGCTAAAGCGTATTCTTCGTTAGCAATTATTAGTGTTCACCGTTTAACGGGCTGGTGAGATCCCGGCTCGCTCCTCTTGCCATCGCATCCCCCGTCGAAGCCATTTCGCCCCCTTGTTATAAAAGAGAATGCTTTTGCTAACAAAAAGCTATTCAGTTTGTCTTACATCTTCTGCCGCTCCCGCATGGCGCGGTCCATATCACGCTTGGCATCCCTTGCGGCAATATCATGACGTTTATCATAGGATTTTTTACCTTGGGCCAAGGCTAGCTGAACTTTTACTTTACCCCTAGGGTTAAAGTACACCTTCAGCGGAATTAATGCAAGTCCCTTTTCACGAACCTTACCATAGAGACGCAAAATTTCTTGTTTATGCATTAGTAGTCTACGGGTTCTTTTGGGTTCGTGGTTAAAACGATTGCCCTGTTCATAGGGGCTGATGTGTAAATTATAAAGCATCATCTCGCCGTTTTCAACTCGGGCAAAGGCATCCTGCAAATTGGCCTTTCCCGCCCGAAGTGATTTCACCTCTGTACCTGATAAAGCAATACCAGCTTCATAGGTTTCGATGACGTGATACTCATGCCGGGCTCGGCGGTTGTCGGTAATAGTTTTAAAACCTTTTTCGGAGGTTGCTTTGGCAGCCATAAGATACACCTCGGATAAACAAAGCCCAAGTACTCAGCTGAGACACGGGCTTTTTACAAACAATGTTATAAGCAATTATTTATATTATACCAAACTAAACATTTATGTCAAGCCAGGTTCTTTTTATATGCGCAAATAATTAAAATGCCGGCCTTATATGGCCGACATTTTATCATTTCATTATTATTCTTACAGTCTGGTAAGAAGGGGACCAAGGATCAGGGAGATAGTACCAGCAACCTTGATCAGGGGGTTCATAGCAGGACCGGAGGTATCTTTGCAGGGGTCACCTACAGTGTCACCAACAACGGCTGCTTTGTGTGGATCAGACTTCTTACCACCCAAGTTGCCTTGCTCGATCCATTTCTTAGCGTTGTCCCAAGCACCACCAGCGTTAGACAGGAACAGAGCCATCAGAACACCAGTAACGGTTAAGCCACCTAAGAAACCAGCCAGAGCTTTTGCACCAAGGATGAAACCAACCAGTATGGGAGCAGATACAGCTACCATACCAGGGGCAACCATCTTGGAGATAGCAGAAGAAGTAGCAATGTCTACGCAACGAGCATAGTCAGCTTTTACACCAGGCTTGCCTTCCAGCAGACCAGGGATTTCACGGAACTGACGGCGAACTTCTTCAACCATTCCGTAAGCAGCCTCACCAACGGCACGCATGGTTTGAGCACCTACTAAGAAAGGAATGGAACCACCGATAAACACACCAACCAGAACCATGGGTTCAGTCAAGTTAACGATGAACTTGCCACCGGGCAGTACAGCAGCAAACTTGTGAGTTACTGCTTCAACGTATGCACTGAACAGAGCCAGAGCGGTCAGAGCAGCGGAACCAATGGCGAAACCTTTAGCGATAGCAGCGGTTGTGTTACCAACTGCATCCAGTTTGTCAGTCTTAGCACGAACTTCGGGAGGAAGTTCAGCCATTTCAGCGATACCACCAGCGTTGTCAGCAACAGGACCGAAGGAGTCCATAGCAACAACGAAACCAGCGGAGGAAAGCATACCCATAGCAGCCATAGCAATACCATAGATAGCCCATATTTCAGCTTTGTCAGCAGGAGCAGCGGATCCTACTGCCCAGAAGGAGAAGTAAATAGCACCAGCAAAGGTCAGCATGGGCAGGAAGGTAGATTCCATACCAACAGCCAGACCGTGGATAACGTTGGTAGCAGGGCCAGACTTGGATGCTTCAGCAATACGGTTAACGGAAGCCTTGCCAGTACCAGTGTACACTTCAGTTAAGTAACCAACGGCTACGTTAACAATCAAACCGGCTACAACAGCCATGAAAATACCAGTAGCAACAGAAGCAGCTTCACCAACGAAGGTAGCTTTTGCTACAAAGAAAACGCCAATAGCGGTTAAGATGTTGGTTACCCAGAGACCTACGTTCAAAGCAGCCTGGGGGTTACCATCTTCGGAGGTACGTACACAGAAGGTACCGATAATAGCAGCGACAATACCAACAGCACCTACTAACATTGGGAAGATAATGCCAGCAAAACCAAACAGGGTGTTACCAATCAGCATAGCAGCGATGGTGGTAGCAGCATAGGATTCGAATAAGTCAGCACCCATACCAGCGGTATCACCAACGTTGTCACCTACGTTATCAGCGATAACGGCAGGGTTACGTGGATCATCTTCAGGAATACCAGCTTCTACTTTACCTACAAGGTCAGCACCTACGTCAGCAGCTTTGGTGTAGATACCGCCACCAATACGAGCAAAGAACGCGATGGCAGAAGCACCAAATGCAAAGGAGTTAATAATGGTAGGTTGACCAAAGATGATGTACAGTACGGAAACGCCCAGCAGACCAAGACCAGCAACGGACAAACCCATAACAGCACCAGCACGGAAGGATACGTTTAGAGCTTTAGACAGACCGTGGCTGCGAGCAGCTTCAGCGGTACGAGCGTTAGATTTGGTGGTGGAGGTCATACCGATGTAACCAGCTACAGCAGACAAAGCCGCACCAACTAAGAAGGAGATCGCAGAAGCGGGGCCTACAGGCATGTGTGCACTGCCGCCACCTTCTACAAAATACTGAGCAGCCCATAGAAGAACGAAAATGATAAGAGCAAAAGGAATCAATGTTTTGTACTGACGATTTAGGAAAGCCATTGCACCTTCGTGAATAGCTTCGGAAATCTCACGCATTTTGGGTGTACCCATATCTTCTTTGAGGATGCTGGACAGAGTAAATAAGGCAAATAATAGAGCCAGCGCACCTGCACCCGCAGCGTAATAAGCAAGTGTCATATTTTCCACTTTGAAGTTACCCTCCTTGTCCCGATTTTAATTAATAGGACCTACTTCCATACCACAAGAACCATTGAAGTAATTGCAAAGGCAATAGCGATGAAGGCTGTGAGCCTGCCGAGTTTTTCATCTAGACCTTTCTTCTTTCCCCCGAACAGTGTTTCAGCCCCGCCGGCAATGGCACCAGATAACCCGGCACTCTTACCCGACTGCAGTAAAACAGTTGCTATTAATGATAGTGCAATTAGTACGTGAATGGCAGTCACTAGACCTTTTAACAAAACTCCACCTCCTTTTATTGTTCTATGTAAAAAAAGGACTTGTATACTTCTGTATTATAGCATAACGTGAAATATGTGACAATCTTTATCCATGTGAAAATAGGCAGCCAAGGCTCCCCCTAACAAGCCCTGGCTCCTTTTTTCACCACTTTTGTGATTGTTTTAACAAACCCTTAATCCTGCAAATTATAAAATACCTCTTTGCCACGATAACGTGACATATCTCCCAGCTCTTCTTCGATACGCAGCAACTGGTTGTACTTGGCTACCCGATCGGTCCGGGAAGGCGCACCGGTTTTAATCTGACCGGCATTGGTGGCCACGGATAAATCAGCAATGGTGGTGTCATCGGTCTCACCGGAACGGTGCGACACCACTGCGGTATAGCCCGCACGTTTGGCCATCTCAATGGCATCTAAGGTTTCTGTTAAAGTACCAATCTGGTTTACTTTGATGAGGATAGAGTTCGCTACACCCTTTTTAATACCCTGGGAAAGCCGCTCGGTATTGGTTACAAACAAGTCATCCCCTACCAGTTGAATCTTTTTGCCCAATGCCTGGGTTAACTTGGCCCAACCTTCCCAATCATCCTCGGAAAGACCATCTTCAATGGTGATGATGGGGTATTTGTCCACCAGCTTTTGGTAGAAGGCAATCATTTCTTCGGAGGTATAGGTAACGCCTTCACCCTCCAGCACATATTTACCGTCTTTGTACATTTCAGTGGCAGCCACATCCAGTCCTAAGAAAACATCTTGTCCAGGTTTGTAGCCAGCCTTTTCAATGGCTTCGATGATGACTGCCAGGGCTTCTTCGTTGCTCTTCAGGTTGGGTGCAAAGCCCCCTTCATCCCCCACGGCGGTGTTCAGGCCCCGGGCCTTCAGTACAGACTTCAAATTGTGGAAGATTTCTGCACCCATGCGCAGCCCTTCGGAGAAACTGTCGGCACCAACAGGCAGCACCATAAATTCTTGAATATCAACGTTATTGTCAGCATGGGCACCGCCGTTCAAGATATTCATCATGGGAACCGGCAGTTCCTTGGCGTTGACTCCGCCGATGTACTGATAAAGGGGCAGGCCTAAGAAGTTGGCAGCGGCCTTGGCCACAGCCAGGGAAACGCCCAGAATGGCGTTGGCACCCAGTTTTCCTTTGTTATGGGTACCATCCAGCTCAATCATTAAACGGTCGATACCAATTTGATCGGTTGCATCCATGCCAATAAGTTCAGGTCCAATGATTTCGTTAACATTTTCTACGGCTTGCACAACACCTTTGCCCAGATAACGACCTTTGTCGCCATCCCTTAATTCCACGGCTTCATAGGCACCGGTGGAGGCACCGGAAGGAACAGCTGCTCTGCCAATGGTACCGTCTTCCAGCCAAACTTCGGCTTCCAGTGTTGGATTACCCCGGGAATCCAGAATTTCCCGAGCAAAAACATCGCTGATGATAGTCATGTTTGTTTCTCCTCCTATTTAGTTCTTATTATCCATAAGCTATCTATAACTATAGGTTTTGCATTGGCCTTAAGCCCTGGGCTGTGGGCCGTGAGTCTTGAAGCAAAATTATACTAACCCCAAAGCTCATGGCTCACGGCCCATGGCCTGACCCCATAGACCATCCCTTAAGCCTCAGCCTATCCCTTAAGCAACAGACTCTTTCCTGTCATCTCTGCCGGTTTGGCTAAACCAAGAATATCCAGCATGGTGGGAGCAATATCCGACAAGCTGCCATCCTCCCGCAGTTTGGCACCTTTGTACTGATTCCCTATGAGCACAAAGGGTACTGGGTCAGTGGTGTGGGCAGTAAAGGGGCCACCCTTTTCATCCAGCATTTTCTCTGCATTACCATGGTCAGCGGTGACCAACACAGTGCCACCCTTCTCCAGCACAGCAGCAACCACCTTACCCAGACACTGATCCACCGTTTCAATGGCAACTTGTGTTGCTGCCAAGTCGCCGGTATGTCCTACCATATCCGGGTTGGCAAAGTTGGTAATAATCACATCAAAGGTTTCTTTATTGATTTGCTCCACAAAGGCATCCGCTACCTCATAGGCCGACATATCTGGTTTTAAATCATAAGTCGCTACCTTAGGAGAAGGAATTAGCACCCTTTCTTCATTGGGGTTCGGAGCCTCCACCCCGCCATTGAAGAAAAAGGTGACATGGGCATACTTTTCCGTTTCAGCCAACCTTAATTGCTTAAGGCCCTGTTTACTTAACCATTCCCCCAGGGTATTCACCAGTTTGTGGGTCGGAAAGGCCACCGGTGCCTCAATGGTTTTATCATATACCGTCATGCAAACAAAATACACCTGGGGGTGTTTGGTGCCCCGATCAAACCCTGCAAAGTCATCATCCACAAAGGCCCGGGTAATTTGTCTAGCCCGGTCAGGGCGAAAATTAATAAAAATTACTGAATCCCCCTGGGAAATTTTGGCCAGCGGTTGTTTTTTGTCATCGGTGACAATGGTGGGTTTGACAAATTCATCGGTTTCGCCACGCTCATAGGCCACATCAATGGCCTCCAAGGGCGAGTTGGCCTGCAAGCCCTCAGAATAAACCAGTGCCCTATAGGCCAATTCTGTGCGTTCCCAGCGGCAGTCTCGATCCATGGCATAATAACGGCCACTGACTGTGGCCACCTGTCCCACTTGCTCTTCCTTCATCTTTGCTAAAAGTGCCCTCATGTAGAGTTTGGCGCTGGAGGGTGGTACATCACGGCCATCTAAAAAGGCATGATAATACACCTTAGACAATCCTTGCTGGGCCGCCAATTTTAAAACAGCAAAAATATGTTTAATATGACTGTGGACACCGCCGTCGGAAAGCAAGCCCATAATATGTAGTGCGGAGTCCTTTTCCTTGACGTTTTGGACCGCCCTTAATAACTCCGGGTTTTCAAAAAAATCCCCGTCTTTAATGGACTTGGTGATCCGAGTCAACTCCTGGTAAACCACCCGACCGGCGCCCATGTTTAAGTGCCCCACTTCAGAGTTCCCCATTTGCCCCTCCGGGAGACCCACCGCCTCCCCGGAGCAAGCCAAGGTTGTATGGGAGGAATTGGCTAAGATTTGATTCATATTAGGTGTTGACGCCTGGGCTATGGCATTGCCGTTTTTATCCTGACTTAACCCCCAACCATCCAGGATAACCAAAGCCAGGGGCTTTCGTTCTTGGCTCAATATGGAACCTCCTCATCCCAAGGTTCGAGATTAAAATTCGAGGTTCACAGCAAAAACCTCGAGGTATCCAAACCTCGTCATATCTTTAAGGCTTCTACAAACAATTCTTTATAATACCTGCAAAGTCTTCTACCTTCAGGCTGGCGCCGCCCACCAGTCCGCCATCAATATCCGGCTGGGCCATTAACCCCCGGGCATTACCAGGCTTAACACTGCCGCCGTATTGAATGCGTACAGCCTCTGCAGCAGCACCGCCAAACTGACCATCAATGACCTGCCGAATGATCTGATTGACCTGCTGGGCGTCCTCGTCGGAGGCCGTTTGGCCCGTACCAATGGCCCAAATAGGTTCATAGGCAATAACCAGTCCTGCCACTTGCTCCGGCCTTAACCCAGCCAAAGCACCTGTGGTCTGCTGGGTAACAATCTGCTCGGTGCTGCCGGCTTCCCGTTGCTCCAGGGTTTCCCCCACACAGACAATGGGAACCAGCCCAACCTCCAAAGCTGCCTTTACCTTCTGGTTAACATTCTGGTCCGTTTCTCCAAAGTACTGTCGTCTCTCGGAATGACCTAAAATAACATATTTTACCCCCAGCTCCTGCAGCATGGCGGGTGCTATTTCCCCGGTAAAAGCCCCCTGGGCTTCCCAGTGCATATTTTGTGCTCCCAAAGCAATATTACTTCCCTTGAGGGCCTCCGCCACCGGAGCCAGGGCAGTAAAGGTGGGACACACAACAACTTCAACACCATTGCCAAGATCCTTTTGTTTTAGTTCCTGCACAAAGCTTACCGCTTCGGCCACAGTTTTATGCATTTTCCAATTTCCAGCAATAATTAATTTCCTCATAATGACGACACCCCCTCTAACGTACGAAGAAGTGAGAAGTTATGTCCCTTCTCACTTCTACAGTATACCGTTATTTTTTATTTAAATCTGCAAATTTATTCCTATTTATCCTGCAGGGCAGCCACACCTGGCAGTACTTTGCCTTCTAAGAATTCCAGCGAAGCACCACCGCCGGTGGAAATATGACTGATCCGATCCGCCACACCCACCTTGTTCACCGCCGCTACGGAGTCGCCACCGCCCACAATGGTGATGGCATTGGACTCTGCCAAGGCCTTGGCCACAGCCTCGGTACCTTTGGCAAAGGCATCCATTTCAAAGACACCCATGGGTCCGTTCCAAACCACGGTGGCAGCTTTTTTAGCAGCGGCTGCATAACACTCTGCAGTGTCCGGTCCAATGTCCAAAATCATCCAATCAGCCGGCACCCCGCTAACTGGAACCACCCCTTGTTGGGCATTTGGTTCCATGGCCAGGGCCACCACAGCATCATTGGGTAGTAACAATTCCACCTTCTGAGCCTTAGACCGTTCCAGCAATTCCTTGGCCAGCTCAACCTTATCCGGTTCAATGAGGGATTTGCCAATATCGTAACCTTGGGCCTTGAGGAAGGTATTAGCCATACCGCCGCCAATGATCAAGGTGTCCACCTTGCTTAACAGGTTCTCAATGACCCCAATCTTATCGGAAACCTTAGCTCCACCAATGATGGCCACAAAGGGACGTTCAGGATTGGTAACCGCCTTGCCGAGATTTTCTAATTCCTTTTCCATCAGAAAGCCAGCCACAGCAGGCAGGTACTCAGCAATACCTGCGGTGGAAGCATGGGCCCTGTGGGCAGCACCAAAGGCATCATTGACAAAAAGATCTGCCAGTTGAGCCAATTGTCTGGCATACTTCTCATCATTTTTAGTCTCTTCTCCGTGGAAACGAACATTCTCCAGCAGCAGTACATCGCCGTCCTTCATCTGGGCAATGGCCTGTTGGGGTTCGGTTCCTACAGATTCATTAACCTTGACAACTTCCTGGCCCAGAAGTTCAGAAAGCCGTTTGGCAACGGGATTCAGGCGGTATTTCTCCACCACTTCTCCCTTGGGTCGACCCAGGTGGGAGGCCAAAATTACCCTGGCTCCCTGACCCATTAAATATTGGATGGTGGGTAAAGCCTTTTGAATACGAGTATCGTCGGTAATTTTCTCTCTGTCCAAGGGTACATTAAAGTCCACCCGGACAAAGACCCTTTTACCCTTTACGTCGACGTCCCTAACGGACTTCTTTTGCATGGTTTACAGCCCCTTTTCAGCTACCATTAGTGCTAAGTCAAGCACACGGTTGGAGTAACCCCACTCGTTGTCATACCAAGCAACAACCTTGGCCATATTCCCTTCCATCACCATGGTGGACAGACCATCTACGATGGAGGAGTTGGGATTGCCATTGAAGTCTCTGGAAACCAATGGCAGCGGATTAAACTCCAGAATACCCTTCAGGGGACCTTCTGCTGCAGCCTTCAGGGTAGCGTTTATTTCTTCTGCGGAGGTGGCTTTCTCCAACTCAACCACCAAGTCCACAACCGATACGTTGGGGGTCGGCACCCGCATGGCAAAACCATTCAGCTTGCCCTTCAGTTCAGGCAGTACCAGAGCAACCGCTTTGGCAGCACCAGTGGTGGTGGGAATGATGGACATTCCGGCAGCCCTAGCCCGGCGCAGATCCTTGTGGGGCAGGTCAAGGATTTGTTGGTCGTTGGTATAGGAATGAACGGTGGTCATCAGACCTCTTACAATCTTAAAGTTCTCATGTACAACTTTTGCCACAGGGGCTAAACAGTTGGTGGTACAGGAAGCATTGGAAATGATATGGTGCTGGGCAGGATCATATTGATCGTCGTTTACACCCATGACAAAGGTACCGTCTACTTCTTTACCCGGAGCAGAAATAATTACTTTCTTTGCTCCTGCTGCCAAGTGTTTTGCAGCATCGGGTCCTTTGGTAAAACGACCGGTGGATTCAATGACAATATCAACCCCTAGTTCTTTCCAGGGCAGTTTGGCAGGATCAGCTTCGGCCACGACTTTAATTTCCTTGCCGTTAATAACTATGGTGTCTTCGGTGACAGAAATATCGGCATTCAGAGTGCCATGCACTGAATCATACTTCAAAAGATGCGCCAGGGTCTGAGCATAGGTTAAATCGTTAATGGCTTTGAAGTCCAGACGACGGGATTTGTGGTTCACCAGTGCAACCTCAAATTCCCCCCGCTCGATGGCGCAGCGCAACACATTCCTTCCGATTCGACCAAACCCGTTAATACCCACTTTAATAGGTGCCATTTGCAAAATCCACTCCTTCAAATATTAATATGTCACAATACATTGTGCTCCTATTAAATTGTATGTCTTATTTAGAAAATGTTTTCAACATTCATAGCAAATTCCCTGCCATTTACAAGAAATTTTTAATATCTTTTTCTCCTGGTTGTGGCAGGGATACCTAATTCATCGCGGTATTTTGTAACTGTCCTACGAGATATCTTAACCCCTCGTTTAGCAAACAATTCAGCAATCTTTTGATCACTGAGGGGACTGGAAGTATCCTCTTGTTGAATAATCTCCTGCAAAATCTTTTTTAGACTCTCCGCAGATACCTGGGAGCCACTGGCATCATCAAGTCCCGAGGAAAAGAAATACCTCATTTCAAAGACACCCTGGGGGGTTTGTATGTACTTATTAGAGGTGGCCCGACTAACGGTGGACTCGTGAACGCCAACAATCTCGGCAACTTTTTTCAGGTTTAGGGGCTTCAAAAATTTTACCCCGTAATCCAGAAAGTCATGTTGCAATTCCACCAGGCAATTGGCCACTTTGTACAACGTTAACCGACGCTGTTCAATGCTGCGTATTAACCAGGCCGCTGCATTTAGCTTTTCCTCCACAAACTGTTTCGTATTCTGATCGGCAGAACTATTTTTCGCTAAAACCCTGCGGTAGGTATTGTTAATGGAAAGACGTGGAATAGCCACATCATTAACCAAAATAACATACTTTCCCTCTACCTTTTCCACCACCACATCCGGGGTGATATAGCGCAAGTCATCGTTTTGGCTGAAATTTCTACCGGGCTTTGGTTCCAGCTTTTTAATAATATCGGCTGCCCGTTGAATTTCCTGGGGAGATACATTTAATTTGGCGGCAATCTTAGCCACTTTTCCTGTGGCCAGATCTGGTAAATATTGATCGATCAATGCATTTACCAGGGGATCATCAATTTTTAAAAACTCCAACTGAATTCTTAGGCATTCTTTTAAATCCCTGGCCCCTACACCGTGGGGGTCAAAACCTTGCAAAATCCGCAGGGCCCTTTCCAACTGATCCAACCCCACTGCCAGCTGTTGCCCTGCTTCTTCCAGACCAATACCCAGATAACCCCTGGGGTCAATATTACCAATGAAATATTGAACAATTCTTTTTAAATCTTCATCGGCCCGGCTGAGGCTCAGTTGAAAGGTTAGGTGTTCGATTAGGGTGGGTGTATGGGTCACAAACTGCTCAAAACTAGGTTGTTCAGTAGTCTCCCTCTGATTTCTGCCCGGGGAAAACCCCAGGTCGCTGCGGTCTTGAAAATACTCTTCCCAGTCCATGTCAAATTCTTTCTTATCTATTTTCTCTGAATGGGCTTCTCGGGTGGTATTTGGGTCCTCCTGACGCTCCTGGTCGTACTCCTTAACTTCCAACATAGGGTTTTCCAACACCTGTTGTTCTACGTATTCCACCAACTCCAGGGAAGATAACTGCAATACCGTGATGGCCTGACGAAGCTCAGGTGTCATAATAAGTTTTTGGGTCTGCTCTAAATTAAGTCCGAAGTCCATTCGCAAGCTCCATCACCCCCGTTGTTTAAACCAAATTTCGAAAAATATAAATATACTATTTAGAATTATCGTACAATAAAAACCTAGTAATCATTTCTATTTCTCTGCTGTAATATCCTTTTAGCGCCTGAGTATTTCCGCAATATTGTAGTTTCCCCCATCCACCGCATAGAGGGTGCGTACGCCGCTGGTCTGCTCTACATAGGTTGCCATGGGGGGCCGGAGGTCGTCGGGGCTCAGGCAGCAATGGTTAAAATGCGTCATGATGCACAGTTTTACTTTGCTGCCCCGGAGTAAATGAGCTAGCCCCAATGTGGTTATATGCCGATGCGCATAGACATTATGACTGGTGACATTGGCAATTAGAACATCCACCTGGCTAAAGGCTTCCTTTATATCGGTACGGTAATCAACAATATCAATTAAATCCATGATCGGTCCCCGGTAGGATAAATCCTTCGACCCTTCGGGGGTGGTATATCCCTGGATATAATTGGTATCACTGGTGTAACCAAGGGTTAAACTTTCTGTCTGTAAAATAAAGCCATAGTTTTCCTCCCCGTGATAAGCCGGTATCGGTGTCAGGGCAACCTTTCCTATGGGCATCGGTTGGTGGGCCTCCAGAATTCTTACCGTCGGCCCCCCTTTATAGCCAGAAAGTCGATCCTTACCTTGGTGGTAGATGCTTAATAGTCTGTCTCGCTCCAATACCTGCCTAGGTGCCAGTACAACCCCCCGACGGACAAACATACCCCAGCACATGGCCTCAATGACGGCCTCGGCCCCGGCATAGTGGTCCAGATGTCCATGGGAGATAAAAATCCCATCCAGAGAACCCAGATCAAGACCTGCCTCCCGGGCCCGCACCACAGCCCCGGGTCCCGGATCCACATAAAGACGTAGTCCATCCACCACTAAGATAAAGCCAGCTGTTCTCGGCACCTGGCTAAAAACTGCCTCGGGATTCCCACCGGTACCCAAAAAAAGGACACTGGCACCCGGAGCTGCCGGGGCGGGTTCCTGCCGATGGCGATATTTAGTATAGGACTCTATGGCGGCGGTTCCGGTTTTCTCTCTTAATTCTTGGTCAATCTTCTTTATATCCATGGTATTCCTTCCCTGACCGCAGTTTTTCCGCCAAACGTTCAATTTTTCGGATGCGATGGTTTACCCCGGATTTACCCACCGGGGGCGTCCAAAGTTCCCCCAATTCTTTTAAACTGGCATCGGGATATTGTAATCGGTATTCTGCAGTTTCCTTCAGGGGCTTTGGCAGCTTTTCCAAACCAATTCTATCAGCCAGAAACTTAATATTTTCCAATTGCCTTACAGCAGCATTGACCGTTTTATTTAAATTGGCTGTTTCACAGTTCACCAGCCGGTTGACCTGGTTGCGTACCCCTTTATAAATACGAGCATTCTCAAAATCCAACAGGGCTGAATGGGCCTCCATTAAGTTAAGACAGTCAATGATTTGCTCACTGCCCTTCAGATACACCACATACCAGTTTTTACGGGGGCTAACCTTGGCGGGCAACTGAAAGTACTGCATCAACTCCACTAGATCCTGGGCATGTTTCTGATTATCCGTAATAATTTCCAAATGATAGGTCCCTTCGGGATTGTTAACGGAGCCACCGCCCAAAAAGGCCCCCCTTAAGTAAGCCTTACGACAGCAGTCCCGGGCAATTAAATCTTTGACAATTCCTTCTTCTGTAAAACTAAAACTCCCGGCCTGAAAACCCAGGGCCTTAAATATCTCTTCAATGCCCGGTTGGGCAGGAATCCGAACGATATAAACATTATTTTTACGCAGTCGCACCTTGCGTCGCACCATAATCTCTGTGGACAGACCAAATAAATTTTTCAATAGCGTAAAAATTTTTCTAGCAACGGCTGCGTTTTCCGTGACAATATTAAGGGAAAATTTCTTTTGGCCACTGATCTGGACACTGCCATCCATCTTAATCAGGGCAGCCAATTCTGCCATTCGGCAACATTTTTTACTTCCCACAACCCGTGCCAGTTCATTTTTTGTTACTGCCGAGAAGGACATGGGCACCCCTCCACTTCACAAAAGATATTATACCACAGTTAAAATGGCACAATATGGTCTGATGCAAATTTTATACCATTATATCAATATGTTAATAGATTGCCCCAGTTTATAAAAAATTGCTGGCCTAATAACTTCCATAAATTGTAAAAAATTTATAATTTTTACTTCTAACTAGTTCACATGGAATAAATTTCCCTCTATAATGATTTGGGAGAGTGATGACAATTGCAAAAAAATTTTGAACAAATTCAAAAGATTATTATTGCCTCGGCTTTATCCCTGGGACTTCTGGTATCAATGGGGGGTATTGGCTACAAGTATTTATTTGCCAAGGAGCAAACCTTTACTCAATCAGGAAAAGCAGTTCAGGTAACTCAGCCTGCTTCATTCCAACCAGAAACAATATACAGTAAATTTCAATTAAAACAGCCGGTCAATGTGCTGGTCCTAGGTGATCAGGGGATACTCTCCGGGGATTATCTCAATAAAGAAATAAACAAGGTAGAAGAAACATTTAAGAGCCAAGTAAAACTTACTACACTAACCAATAACAGTGGCACCCCCTGGAGCACCCTCATGATCTTCAATAAATTCCAGGCCAGCCAGTCTGAACAACCGGATCTTATTTTGCTTTATCCCGGCACAGAAAACCAGCAGGAGGTTAAGGAATCACCGTCCGAGGGTCTTTACGAGGCAATCCTACAAACCGCCGGCAAAGCCTTACCAAAAGCAGAAATTATCATGCTGCAAGGGACCAATCTCCAGCCGGCAATAAAGCAAATTCAAACGGCACTGGCAAAGCACTACAACCTGCCCCTATGGGAACCTGATTCTAGCAAATCAACGCTGCTAGAGCTTTTAAAACAGCGGTCAACCGCAGAATTTACCGGAAATAAGATTACAGCGGTAAATCCAGTGGCAGACATTGACCAGTACCTATCCTGGCAGCAAATTCAAAAACCTTCATCAGCCTATTTAATGGATAAGCCCAATGTAAAAGAGAACTTACCAGTATTAGTTGGTTCACAGAGCGGCGCCTATGTGGAAAGTAACTTTACAGGAAAGGCCGTTGGGGTACTGGTGAAGTGTGTACCGGACGGCGGTATGGCCAGGATCTATGTGGATAATACAAAATATAACATCATTGACACCTACTCACCGGAGCCTTGCATGAAATATTTTCTGGTGGCAGATAACCTCCCACCGGGTGAGCACCGGGTAAGACTCATTGTCCTTGGCCAGAGCAAATACCCTTCCAACGGCAAACGCATCATTTGGTATGGATTTGATGCCACCGGAAGCAAAGATTCAGCTAATAAAAAACCCGGGGAATAACCCCGGTTTTTTTATGCTAAAACATGCTTTTGCATTTTTGGGCAATGGTAATTTGTGCCTCAAGCCTTTCGATAACCTTATCTAATTCCTGGTTATCTAGATTTTCGATTTTGCGTGAACCTGCGGCCATTTTTAAAAAGTGCTCAGCCTCGGAGGGCTGATACCCCTCGCCAACTATTTTTTGTTTTAACTCTTCTATCTTCTGTAATCTAGTACGTTGCTCACCTTTGTCGGATACTAATGTGCCTTTAAGGGCCTTTTGATAATAAGTCATTCCTTAAACCTCCCGAAAGCCCCGACTATTAAAATTTTTTCTCGGCAACCCGGCTACCCTAGCTACACCTTAGGCCCGTGGTTTTGCGCCCCACCCTTTCGGAGGGTTTGCCTTTGTCGGAACATAAATATTATTCGACAATATTATTCGACAACCTTATACAGTATCCTCTTTATTTTGATAATTGTCATAAATATTTCATTTTTTACTAATGATATCCAATAGTTTCTTAGGTTAGTAATGAACTCCCCCTAGGGGGGCCTTAATGTTCTTATATCTTACTGAGCAATTGCTTTCTTCGTTCTTTCTTTTGCTGCTGATAGGCCTCTCTGGCCTGCTCCGTAAAATCACTTTGATAACCATATTCCAACAGTTCATTCTCTGCAAAGGCAATGGCTGCATAGACCCTGGCATCACACTGGGCCTCCAGACCCTTGGCTAAACCTATATATTTTTCTGCCAGATCGCTTTTGGAACCTTTTTTTTGCCCGGAAGTAATTTGGCGATACTCCTGCTTGGCAGAGGCTATTAAACCACCTAACTTACCATTATACTCACCTTGTAAGGCAGTCAGCTTGCCCTTTAGCCTGTTTTCAATGTCCGCCTGTGAGGGGGCATTTTTATTAATCTCAGTGATCCCCTTTGTGGGGCCTTCTGCCTGCGTAGAATCGTTTCCCGCAACCCCTTGCTGTTTTAATTCTGCTTCCTGTTTTTTTAGAGCAATGACTTCGGGTAAATCATTGTATTCTTCATTGTTAATAAGCTCTGTCTTTTGTTCCTGCAGGTTTTTTTCATCTAAATCCGATTGACCATTTAGTACCTGTTTATCAAAGTAAAAATATCCAGAGCCTAGAATAAGACCTACTATAATAAAAACAATCCATAATTTTTTAATAAATAAACCTCCCCTCCGAAATCACTTTATTTTCTAAAGAAGGATTGTAGCCCGTACCAAAGGCCTTTCTTTTTTCTTTTTTCGCCTCTGGTTAGTTGATAAGGTAGAACTTCGCCCTTGCCAATGGCTTCTCCCTTTGTCACTTTTTCAGGATTGCCCAGGACCAGTTGTAGTGCTCTTTCTCGGCCCACTAATTCTTCCACCACAAGACGGGCTTCCCTTAATAGAAAGGGTCGCTTGATGGGATCATGGGCATCCGAGGCAATAAAATCCACCCACCCCAGACGAACAAAATCCTGGGTCAACTGCTGTATTTTTGAGCCAAAACGACCAGTCAGACTACCAGCAGTAACCTGCACAAGGCACCCCTTTTCCTGTAACTGATATAGGACCTGAGGACTTTCTATTATTTCCCTGTTTCGTTCCGGATGGGCGAGGATCGGCTTAATTCCCTTCAGCATAATTTCAAAGATTACCTGCCCTGAGTAGGCCGGCACATGATTCATGGGAAATTCCAACAACACATACTTCCCTGTATCATTCAGTGTCAGGGCACTGCCTTGGGCCAACCTCTGGGCTGCATCCAGGGTCAGATGCACCTCCATACCGGGTAATATCTTTAGTGGTAGGCCTGCCCCATCTAGTAATTTTTGTAACTCCGCCACTGCTGACAGAATAGCTTGTCTCTCAGTAAAATAGACCTCTGGGATACAGTGGGGCGTGGCAATAATCGTCGTAATTCCTTCCTGTACAGCCTTTGCAGCCATTTCTAAGCTTATAGCTTGGTCTTTGGCACCATCGTCGATGTTGGGTAAGATATGGCAATGTAAATCGATCAAACCTTTTCCTCCAAATGTTTGTTACAAATTTCCTTGAGCCATTTGTAAAAGATGACCCTGTTTAAACAGGGTCATCTAGTCGTTATGGTGTTTAATTTAGTGGCATAAAGGTCTTACTTAGGTTGACCATGAAGTCTAAAGTTTCTATGAGGCTGTCATAGGCACTATCGTTCCTGCTCTCTAACTCTTTCTTTGCCAACATTATTACAGTGGCATCTACTTCAACATCTCCGGGCTGTGAGTTTTCATCTTTCTCAAAGACAATTCCTTTAAGAATTCCACTTAAGGCAGAATCCTGAGAGTGATATGTTTTTAGGCGATCAAAGGTTAATTTAGCCACTGTTTTTAACTCTGGGTGTTGGCGATCACGCAATACGTATAGTGCAGCATTGTAAAGGTCTTTTTCATAGTTATCGGCAGTAACCTTGCAATCGCCCTGCAAGATGCAGGTATATAAATCTATGCCATATTTATATACAACCTCTTGATTAATGTTATATTGCCGAAGCTTAGTAACAACTTCACTAAACTCCGTTTTCAGCTTCTCAATCTCTCCGCTGATCAACTGAACACTATCGCCTACATTATCCCGTCCCAGGTGAGCCAACCCGCGGATGGTTGCTAAGGCAAAGCGTGCTTCTTCAATGGTAATATTCGTGTTGGTTATATTTTCGAAGCCAGACTTTCTTAAGGCTTCAAAAATCTCTTCTTCTGTTAGGTTATTAACCAGTTGATCCCTTTGTGCCTTCAGGTTATTCCATTCGTCTTGGGTAAGACTATTAAGGCCCGTTTGAATAGCAGTTAGTAATGCTTCCAGAGTTGGTTCTGCCGGCACAAGATTGACGCCTTTTACCGTTACAGTAAAGGTTTTTATTACGGTTGCTTTCCCTTTCTTAATGGTAGCAGTTAATATAACTGTTTTATCTCCACCCACTCTGGGCCGTTTTACAGTACCGTCATTGGTGATTACATCGGTATTACTTGAGGCCCATGTTATAGTGACATTGGGATCAGCATTTACCGTTGGTAAAGTAACATTCTGTGTCACATTTGTCACAGTGTCGCCATTGGCAAAAGTTATATTTAAGTTAGCTTTAACATTTCGTACAGTATCCAAGTCGGCAGCTATTTCATTTAGAGCGGGAGGAAGGGTTGCATCATCTGCCACTACCACATTGGAAATTCCTGAAACATTGCCTGCCAGGTTTGCCAAGGTTGTTCCTGACCCCAAATTTAGTGTCAAACCCTGCACTCCCTGAGCCACAGTTACAGTTCCGTTAAAAGTTCCTCTAAGTTCAATTTGCTGACCAGCAGCAGCTGCTTCTACGGCAACATCACCAAAGGAACCTCCCTGAGCTGCTTCCAGAATAACTTTAGACTCTACCTTGGTAACGGTAATCGACGAATCCTCTGTGACAATACGAACACTATTAGCTTGATTACCGGTGTTAACAGTTAATTTTTGCTTAACTTTTACTTTCTTAAATTTTATTGAATTAGATGCCCCAGAACTTACTGTTACGTTGTCAACATCTATGTTCTGGATGGTAACTTCGCCACTTGCCCCAGGGTTGATGGTTAAGGAACCCACGATGGTTGATGTTCCGCTAGCAGGACCATAGGTACCGCTGGTAGTGATCGTATAATTACCAGTATGGGTACCAGGTTGATTAATTACATCAATAGCAGGAGTGCTTGATCCACCGCCACCACCACCGCCGCCGCTACTACTTTTAACGGCAAAGTGGGCTTTTAGAGTAGCAAGCTGTTGCTTTCCTGCCGCAGCAACTTTTAGTCCTTCAATTACAACATCCGGTGCCTTGTCCTTTTCATCAGGGTTGTAGGCCCTTACGGTATAATCACGATTGGCCAGCACAGCTACCTTAAACTTACCATCCTTATCTGTGGTGGTAACAAAGGTAGGGTTGGTGGTAAATGCAATGGTGGCATTTTTAACTGTTCTTTTATCTTTGTCCTCCAGGTCACCGCTCAATATGGCTGCCTTTTCCAAGGTCAAAGCCTGTGAGGTTAACTGGTTATCCGCTACCTTGACATCACTTTTGTAGCCTACTTCACTGTCAGTAGAAGCAGTGAGGTCATACTTGCCCTTGGGTAGGTTGAATTTATAATTACCGTTGCTATCTGTCTTGGCTTCTTCCATTACCTTGAAGCTATCAGCCTGAAATACTCTCACAACAGCATTGGCTATGGCTTTGCCATTCAGAGTAACTTTACCCTCAATACCACTCTGAACGGTTACCTCTTTTCCATTGGCCTTTAAAGCCCGATCCAAAGATACAACTGCTTCAGCTCGGGTAATGCTCTTCAGCGGACGGAAGGTGTTATCCGGGAATCCATGCATCAAACCGCTATTAACCACTGCACCTATGCCACCCTGGGCCCAGGCTTGTATTTGGGAAGCATCTGCAAAGGCATCAATACCTGCTGTGGTTGTTTGAAGCTTTAACAATCTAGTCAGGATATTAGCAGCCTCTTGCCGGGATATGGCCTGATTGGGCCGGAAGGTACCATCACTGTACCCACCAATATAACCGGCAGCTTTGGCAACGGCTACCTCGCCATAATACCATTGACCTTCTTTAACATCTGTAAAACTATTTGCTGCACCACCATTGTTTAGTGCAAAGGCCCGGTTTACCAGAGCAACAAATTCTGCCCTGGAAACTTCATTGTTGGGCTTAAAGGTACCGTCTGCGTATCCCCCAGCAAGCCCCTTGGCGGACCATTCATTAATTTGCCCCTCTGCCCAATGGCCTTGTAAATCTGTAAATGTGGCAGCAAAGGCTACTGTGGTTAAGGATAAAACTAAACACAGACTAAGCAATATTGCTAGATACTTTCTTTCTTTCACCGATTATTTGCCTCCTCTCGCAATTCAAAGGTAATATATAAAATACTTTCGTATACACCTCCCATTTATCATCAAATTAAAACCTAAACTAACATAAATTTTGGAAGCATTTCTCTAATGCTATTTTTTAGTTAGTAAAAAATTCTTCAACATTACCACAGCCTCTGCCCTGGTGGTGTTATCCGTTGGTCCAAAACATAAGCCCTTTTGCCCGGGTTTCCCTTTGATAATTTGGGCAGCATAGGCAGCCGCAGCCGATGGCTTGGCCCAATCTGCTACTTGGGCTTGATCCGCAAAGGCAGCTAATACCGCTGTGTCGGCTTGTACCGCCATTCCTTTATAACTCATGGCATTTACAAGCATAGCCGCCATCTCTTGCCGGGTAATGGGCGCTCCGGGAGCAAAGGTATCCGCACCCTTCCCCTTAGCCAGCCCAGCCTTGCAAGCCAATGCTACACTGGGGTAGTACCAAGCCCCTTTATTTACATCCTTAAAGACAACCTCCCCTTGACCTTGTAACCCCAATACGTTGACCAGCATAGTGGCAAATTCCGCCCTGGTAACTAGGTCCTGGGGATGGAACTTGTCCGCCTCTACACCATTGACATAGCCCTGGGATGCCATGTATAGAATATCGCTGGCAGCCCAATGCCCTTCGATGTCTTTGAATTCCTTTAAAACAGGTGCAGCAGGTTTTGCTTGGGGTATTGTTTCCGTGGCAGTTACTTGCTCTAATAAAGCATATTGACTGAAATGCTTTGTGTCAAAGTTCATTACATTGGCACTACTATTAAACACCCCACCAACCAAATCCCAATTCTTCGTTTTTTCATTATAGGTATAAACCTTTAGTGTCCCAGTGGATGCACTGTTTCTATATTCCGAGGGTACAGGGAGAGAAACAGTAATAGAACCACTAAATGAAGAAAGGGCTTCAGTATTACTTGATTTATCAACTGCTTCGGATGTTATGTTGTAAATGTAACCTGCAACTTTATATACCCCACCATTTTTGGCGCCCGACATAAGATTATTCATTTCTGAACTAGCCAGTTGCTTGACACGGACCTTAAACTCAGCCTTTTCTTCTCCCATTACTGAGCCAATATTCAGTGCCTCTGTGGAGAAGGCTAACTTAACATCACCAAACCTCATCTCCAATGACTTTCTGGCATCTTTCACTTCTTTTATTTGCAGTCCGTTCAGATAAATATAGGCTTTACTATTAGAATCAACAATTGCCCGGGAACCTGAAGTCTGAATTTTAAATTCTTCTGAGCCTACTGCTCCCCCGCCAGCAACACCGGGAACCGCCGGGTCCTTAAGCAGTTCATTTCTCAGGGTATTGCCTAACTCTTTAACAGCATTCTTAGCATCTGCATATTCCGATGCCGGTAAGGATACTACAGCCTCTTTGAGGGCCTCGTTTGTAAGAAACTTTCCTGTCACAACCTCTTTTATATGGCTATCGTCATTTAACTTGTCTTTGTCAATGCTGTTTACCACATCCCGTACAAAATCTTCTACAACTTTTGAGTCAACATTCAACTGGTCAACTACTTTTGAGTAACTGGGATCCTTTGTAATATTGCTTATAGCATCATCCACTGATCCTGCATTTGCCATGGGGGCAATTAAAAACTGACAGGATAATGCCAGGGACAGGGTAACTGCACATGCTTTTTTTCTTAGCATCTTCTATCTCCTTTTTAGAAAAATTATAAACAAGCTGCCTTATGGCCTCTTTTTTTTCCTTTCTTTTTATCACCGCTGCCTTCACCATAGTAATAATAATAGTAGTAATCCTGACTGTCCTCTTCCACCATATTTAAGATGGTTCCCAGGATCTTCGCTTTACCATTTAAAAGCATTTGCTTTGCCTTCTGGGCTGTTTCAATTTTGGCCTGTCCCGATGCAACAACCAAAACAACCCCATCCGCCTGGGGTGCCAGCAAAGCCGCATCGGTAACAGCAATAATGGGCGGGGAATCAATGATAATAATATCTGCATGTTCACGGAAGGATGTCAGTAAAGCAGTCATTCTTTGGGACCCGAGCAATTCGGCTGGGTTAGGAGGAATGGGCCCGGTGGTTACGATATGTAAATTCTTCATGGGGGAAGGTTGTAAGGCTGTGGCTATCTCAGTGTCCCCCAGCAGTATGTTGGTAAGGCCAATAATATTATCAATTTCCCATACCTTATGCTGGGTTGGCTTGCGTAAATCAGCATCAACAATAATGACGCTTTTACCAGATTGGGCAAAGGCAATGCCTAGATTCGCAGCAGTGGTGGATTTCCCTTCGGCTGGACCGGAACTGGTTATTAATAATGTTTTAAGCTCTTTATCAACAGCTGCAAATTGAATATTGGTTCGGGCTATGCGATAGGCCTCTGCTACCGGTGATTTAGGGTTCTCCAAAACCACGAGTCTGTTATTTAACATCATTCTGCTCCTTTTATTCAATCTTAGGAATAACCCCCAGCACGGGAAGCTCTAAGTAACGTTCCACGTCATCTCCGGTCTTAATGGTTCGATCCAGGAACTCCAGTAAAAAGACAATCCCTAAGGCAACCATCAAGCCAACGACTCCAGCAATGATGATGTTCAACTTTTTATTTGGCTTCACCGGTAAAGTGGGTACCACTGCGTGATCTATAATGTTAACGTTATCAACCTTCATGATTTCTGTAACTTTACGAATAAAAACAACTGCGGTAAAATTGGCCAGCCTCGCTGCCCGCTCCGGGTCGATATCTTCCACCGTTATTTGGATTAATTGCGTATCCTTTACCGGTTTAACATCGATACTCTGACTTAATTGCTCATAGGTCGTATTTATTTTTTCAGACTGCATTACCTTCTCCACCACTGTACGGCTCTTGGCAATTTGGCTATAGGTCTTAACTAGTTGGTTAGCCGTTAAAATATCATTATATTGCAACATCATGGCGTCTTGACCGGAATAGGTTTTGCCCACCATTAAAGTGGTAGATGCCTCATAGCGGGGGGTAAGTACAAAAAAACTGATAATTCCACTGGTCAGCATGGCAATTAAGGGGAGACTTATTAAAATCCATTTACCCTTTTTGATAATGCGCCAGATATCTCTTAGATCGATCACCTCAAAGTCATCTCTCGACTCTATTTTGTCGTCATTCAAGTCAAAGTCTCCTTTACTATGCATAATTATTTGAATAATACGACATTAAACATGCTATTCCTTCATAACGGAAATAATATTTTATCTTTATTTTTCAATTAAATATATCTGTATAAAGATTACTATGTAACCACCAGGTACTTCGACTAATTACTTCGAAATACGACATTATATTTTCTCAAAGGCTGAAAAATCATAAAATAACAAAAAAATAAACCCTCCGTCGGTGTGTGACCTTGGAAGGTTCGGATCTCGCTTTACATGCCAGGGTACTACTTTAAACCTCTTGTTGTAACAGCAGCCAACTACTCCGCATAACCCTTTGGGTTATTTGACTGCCAATTCCAGGTATCCGTACACATTTCCTCAATACCTCTTTCAGCAACCCAATGGAGTTCTATTCTGGCCCTTTCAGGATTTGCGTAGCACATGGCTACATCGCCAGGTCGTCGGTCCACAACAGTATAGGGAACCTTCCTGCCAGAAGCTTTTTCAAAAGCTTTGATCATCTCGAGAACACTGTAGCCTCTTCCTGTACCAAGATTATAGGCATCCAAACCCGTTGTCGGTAAGATCTTCTCCAGAGCTCTCAAGTGCCCTATGGCTAGATCCACAACATGGATATAATCCCTAACTCCAGTGCCATCGGGTGTTGGATAGTCATTACCAAAGACCCTGAGTTCTTTCAGTTTGCCAACTGCAACTTGAGAAATATAAGGCATGAGATTGTTGGGAATTCCCTGGGGATCTTCACCAATAAGGCCACTCTGGTGTGCACCTATGGGATTAAAATAGCGCAGCAGGGCAATACTCCAGTCATTGTCTGACAGATAAAGGTCCCCCAGTATTTCCTCAATCATTAACTTTGTACGACCATAGGGGTTAGTGGCACTGAGCGGAAAGTCCTCGGAGATGGGTACACTTTTGGGGTCACCATAAACCGTAGCCGAGGAGCTAAAGACTAGCTTCTTCACACCATGCTTTTGCATGGTCTCACAAAGAATAAGTGTACCGGTAATATTGTTGTGATAATAACGAAGGGGTATTGCCACAGACTCTCCCACTGCCTTAAGCCCGGCAAAATGGATGACAGCCTCTATCTGGTTTTCTAAGAATACCTTTGCAAGCTCTGCTTGCTCTAAAACATCAACCTTGTAAAATTTTAATTCTCGACCAGTAATTTCTCTGATACGCCTTAAAACCTCTGGCTTACTATTCGAAAGGTTATCCACCACTACTACCTCATACCCCGCCTTGAGCAGTTCCACACAGGTATGGCTACCGATATATCCTACTCCTCCTGTAACCAATATAGACATTTTAATTCCCTCCATTAATATAAAAACCTTTAGCAACAACCCAAAGGGATATATTGGCTGCTAGTTCTCTTGCAATATTATATCTTACCGATTGATGCCAATCATAGTCCCTATGGGCAAAAATCCCTACCAATGCCCGGTACACAAATAAAAAAGACAATAACCGTGCAGCAACACTACAGGGTCATTGTCTTTTTTAATTATAGATACTACCAATTATGTTTCGGTATGCGAAAGTTAAATATCTTTTATGAACTGTTCTATTAATTGTATTAAAATATAAAGTATAAAGGGAAAGGAGGAGAATAGGATGAATTTGTTTGATTTATCAGGTAAAGTTGCGGTTATTACCGGAGCATCCAGCGGTTTAGGAGCCGATGCGGCAAGGGCCTACGCTGCACAAGGTGCTGATGTGGCCCTTTTAGCCAGAAGGAAAACAAAACTCGATCAGGTTGTGAAGGAAATTGAAGCCACCGGCAAAAAAGCCATTGCCGTACAGTGTGACGTTTCTAACGAGGAAAACGTTAAACAAGCCGTTGAAGAAATATTGTCTCATTACGGTAAAATTGACATTCTGCTTAATAATGCCGGCATTGCAATTAAAGGTTCTGTGGAAAACATGACGGTAGAACAATGGGATACTGCGATGGATATTAATGTAAAAGGTATTTTTTTGATGTGTAAATATATCGTTCCTCAGATGAAGCAGCGTAAGTATGGAAAGATTATCAACGTTGCTTCTGTCAATGCGATTATAGCAGATAAGGCCGAACCACTGGTTCGCCACTCTTATAATACATCGAAAAGTGCAGTGCTTGGCTTAACCACTGGTATGGCAGTTTCTCTGGCCCAGTATGGGATTACTGTTAACGCAGTGGGCCCAGGCCTTTTTGAATCGGAGATGACTGCGGATACTTTATTTAAGGAAGAAAGCTTCCTGCAGATGTACAACTCACTTTGCCCGGCTTCCAGACCGGGGCGTAAAGGCGAGCTTAATGGACCAATTTTATTCTTTTCTTCTGATGCATCCAGTTATACCACTGGACAGTTTATTACAGTGGATGGCGGATTGACTGCGGTTTAGTAGCCCCTATGAAAGAAACATCCCCTACCAAGGTCGCCTTGGTAGGGGATGTTTTTAAACCTTTTAAAATATTGGCATCAAAGTAATATTAATTTACCCATTTAAATATTTTTCTGTTTCATTACGAAGGTCTATTATTAATTTAAAAACGCTGTCATCTGGTTCTTTTTTTGCTTCGTTCTCCAGATACTCAAAATCAATTTCTTCATATTGAGCATTCATAAGTAATAAGGACCATTCTCTATCCCCGGATGAATTCCAGTAAACGGCTGCTCTGGCCCGGTCTAAAATAAGGTCTTCGATACCGATTACATAGACATGAAAACCTTCTTCTATGGTTACCTGTATAATTCGATCCATAGAACCGGCTAGTATATCATCTGGGATCTCAATGGGTAGACCTAGTTCTTCGTGGTACCAGTGTCGGAAACCTTGTCCTTTTGCAAAACTAAGCTCCTCAAAAATTTCCCTTGCTAACTCACGTCCGCTTAATACAATATCTACGTCAACTGTAGTATATTGACCTAATGTGTAGATCTCCACAGCATGACCGCCAACTATAATCGGTTTTATTCCTACTTTTTCAAGGAGGTATGTGAGATAACTTATAGCTTTGATATTTTTATGAAATGTCTCTAGGGGTAGTTCCTGTAAAGTACTAATTTTATTTTTGATAAGCTGTATGTCAGTCTTAGAGATATAGTCTCCAATTCCGGCCATTTTTCACTAAAATCCTTTCATTTTTTAAACGTTGTATATGCTTTCTTAATGACTTTACTAATAATATAGTTTCTTCCGGATTTCTTAAACCTCTTTTTGCACGATCTTCTTTTGATACACTGGTAATAGTGGTTAGTTGTAACTTTCTAGTTTTTTTTCTTGTCTTATCATTGACCAGCTGATCAAAGGTAAAACGCTTCATAATCATCACCTTACCATACATTATAGCATCACAAGGTATAAACAACCAATTTACATAGTAAATATTTCTATTAAACATAGCTAAGGAAGTAAGTTTTTATCTTTGTAAGTTCCGATACAAGGATTTTGTTCTCATCATCAGTGATAATTCCTAGAATTGTTTCATTTACTATATCATATTTTTTCGCCCTACAGATAGAGTATTCTGAAGCAAAGAAAATAAGATAATCTTGGCTTATCCACCAATCCAATATCTTATTTTAAAAAGACCTTGATAATTCGATTTCTTTCAGAAGTTTCATACCTTTTTAGTTTCTTTCGATACCTTGTTAAATCCGGAATAAAATCTTGCCCATTTTCATAATAGATTGTGCTGCATAGCGGCATGAAGGTTTTAGGAGGAATTGGAAGTCAATGAGGGCTTCTGGTTCCTCCCCGGGAGATATTTATTTAGGATGAATTCATCCTAAATAGTATATAATAGACCTAAGATATAATAAGGCAGGTGTTTCTTATGGATATTAGCACGGATTGTATTGTAAGCATATCAGATGCCAATCAAAATTTTTCTAAGGTTGCTCGCCTAGTTGATGAAAAGAAAAAAGTAATTGTGATGAAAAATAATAAACCCCGTTATCTAATTATTGATTTTGATGACTACGAGGCCCAGGTATTAGAGGAACAGAGGCTTAATAAGATCGCGAATGATATTTTAGAAAAGAACTTTAATGCGTTTAAGAGGTTAGCTGAATGAAATGGTTGCCAATTGATTATATTCTAAAATTGCATGAAAAAATGATCCTAAAAACGGGTGGATCCCCAGGCGTACGAGATATTAACTTGCTCCTATCGGCCGTTTTTAATGCCCATGCTTCCTTTGGTGGACAGGATCTTTACCCTAACATAGAAAGTAAAGTCGCTGCTGTTTGCCATGGGATTATTAATAATCACCCATTCGTAGATGGAAATAAGAGAATGGGGATTTACTTAATGCTGATCTTGTTAGAGTATAACGATTATCACATATCGTACTACGAAGATGAGCTGGTAGACCTGGGCCTTGCCATTGCAGAGAGTATTTTGTCCAAGGAGTACATCGCTCGATGGATTAAAGAACATAACACTACAAAAATGGGATAACAAAATCCTAACTACGTCCTGTGCAGCAACGCTTAATATGGCCTTGTTCTTGGAATGGATTTTAGTAGAAGACCTCCTACCTCTACCAAATCCATTAGAGGTTCCTGGTTCTACTTTAGTTCGTTAAGTTATTAACGTAAGTGGGGACTGTCCCCTTTTGGGAGGAATTGGAAGTCCCGGAAGGGCTTCCGGTTCCTCCCTCGAGCACTTCAAGCGCTTCTTCCTCAGTCATATCAGGAAGAATGGTATCCATTCTTTTAGCGATCATAGACTTGCCACAGCCTGGGGATCCGCTCATCAGTATGTTATGCCCTCCGGCCGCAGCAACAACGATATGCTGGATCAACACATCTTGCCCCTGTACATCCTGAAAATCAATCACTCTTTTTTTTACCTGGGTTTGGTCACTTATTTTCAAGGCCGGCACCTCATAAGCTTTTCTGCCTTCGAGATACTCAACCACTGACTTTAGATCATTAAAACCCAATACTTCAATACCTTGCACGAGGGATGCTTCCCTTATATTTTCCTCAGGAACAATTAGTTTCGTTATACCTGCATCCCTGGCCGCAATAGCCATCGGCAATACTCCACCACAGGGACGCAAAAAAGCATTAAAAGACAATTCTCCAATAAAGCCATAGCCAGTTAACATCTCCCTGCCAACCATCGCCTGGTTGGTACCAACCAAAAGTCCAATCGCCATGCTAAGATCAAAATGAGAGCCACTTTTTTTAATATCCCCGGGGGCTAGATTAATAGCTATTTTCATTTTAGGAAATTCATAACCAGCATAATTAATAGCTGCTTCCAAGCGCTGACGGGATTCCTTAATAGCCGTATCACCAAGCCCTACAATGGTTATGGAGGGGTGCCCATACATGGTTACCGTTTCTACCTCTACCTGATAACCGTCAATTCCGGCAATGGCAAAGGAGTTAATTACTGTCGCCATCTACTTCATCCCCTTTAGGCGTGAAATTAATAAACTTTAAAGGCTGTTCTACAAATTGCCGATAATTTTTGACCCGTGGGGGAGAAAAACAACCCAATATTTTTTCGGTGGTGGTAAGTTGATCCTGATGGTCGCCCATATATACGTTATAACTACTCCACTTGTATAAATCAGGGCGGGGTTCAATATTTGCCCTTACGGGGTTTAGACGATGATTCCCCCGACACATGATATGATAAACGGCACCCGGATACCAAATACGGTTCTTACGTGGCACAATTACCACCACCTAATTCATTAATTGTTTAATAATTCTTTTAATAACAGCAATTTTCCTTTATTTTACATGGATTATTTAGATATATAACAAAAATGACCGTTGCAGCGCTACATGATCATTCTTCTAGGGAACCCTTTGGATGGCGAATATCCCTATCAAAAATGAGAAATTATCTTTGATAGCAAAACATTCCTTTTATATATAGGACATCCTCAACTTGATCCAGTATGCGGATGAGAAGAGGATGTTGCAACACCTCCGCAGAAGCAACCCAGCGGAGGTGTTGATCGAATACTTTAGTTCGTTAAGTTGGTAACGCAAGTGGGGACTGTCCCCTTTTAGGAGGAATTGGAAGTCCCGGGAGGGCTTCCGGTTCCTCCCTCGAGCAGTGCCTGGTTCCGTCCGCTGGCAACTTTTCATGCCCGTTTAACAATCTCATGCGAAGACGGTACCTGGCACCGTCTAGCTAGCCTTTCATAGCTCGGCCGCACTGCCAAGCGTAATGGTAACTGGGAGGTTACCACTTTTATCTTCATTAATAAAATGCATCCTGATATAATAATGGAAACGGTAACAAAAGCAGAGAAACGGGGTGACAGCTTGACCCAACAGATGGAGATCAACCGTACCAACGATTATGCCTTTAAAAGAATTATGGGATCAGAAGAAGGTAAAGAAGCACTTATTGGTTTTCTAAATGCTGTGCTAAAACCTTTAAAGGGGCAAGAACTAACATCTGTGGAACTGCTGGATCGAGAGATTGATCCAAAATACTTATTGGACAGAGCTGCCCGGTTAGACATATTAGCCAGAACTACAAACGGTATGTTAATCAATATTGAAGTCCAAATTAACAATCGTTACAACATTGATAAGCGTACACTCTTTTATTGGGCCGGTCTCTACCACGGGCAATTAACCAGCGGACAGAACTTTATCTACCTAAGAAAAACCATTACCATTAACATATTAGGATTTGACTGGTTCAGTGACAGAAACAAATACCACCATACCTTCCACATTCGTGAAGATTCCACCGGAGAGTTGCTGATCGACGACCTGGAAATTCATTTTCTTGAATTACCCAAGATAAAAAGAATCAAGAGAAAGCCCCAAAATAATTTAGAAGAGTGGCTGATGTATTTCAACAACCTTCAGGGTGAAGAAATGGAGGAGATTGCCATGACAAATCCGGGAATTCGCAGAGCAATAACCATAGAGCAAATCTTCTATAAAAACCAGAAAGAACGTAGACTTTACGAGCTAAGAGAAAAGGCTGTTAGGGATGAAGTTTCTATGGTAGCAGGTGCGAGAGCTGAGGGGTTAGCTGAAGGAGAGGCTAAAGGCCAAAGAGAGGCTATTTGTAAGTACCTGAGCGCCAGATTTTCCGACTTATCTCTTAACCTTCAAGCCCAGGTGAGAAATATCAACAACCTATCTGCTCTAGATAAAATCATCAATCAAATATACACCGTTAACAGCCTGGAAGAAGCCGAGGCTATTGTGCAAGAAGCAATGAATTAAGAAAATAGAATCCCTATTTTTATCTAGTACTTAGTTGGCCAGAAAGCCAGAAGCAATTCGCCCCTGATTTTACGGCCCTTTACCTTGCTCCCTTTTTTATCCAGCGACAGGGGCGGTGCCTGGTTCCGTCCGCTGGCAGCCTTTCATGCCCGTTTAACAATCTCATGCGAAGACGGTACCTGGCACCGCCTAGCTAGCCTTTCATTGAAACCACCAGACCCCAAAGGAAAACATACAAACAAGAAACCACCCGGCGCTTTAGTTAAGTGAAGTACCAGGCACCTTTTGGTAACTTCTGGCAGGCTTGTCCTGCCAGGGGTTACCCCCTGCATCTCAAGACTCGCTATAAGTGGTTGGCTAGACCTTTCTTAGTGGGGTTCCCACCCACTATACGATGCGCCCTTTCTCGGCGCACGGACTGTCCCCTTTTGGTAAGTTTTGGGAATGGCGCCAAGCCAGGCCCAAAACTTACCCGAGCAATTATATGTTGATAGATTTACCCTTACTAATTATTTCATCATAGAGAAATTGACCCCGACGCCCTTTTTTGAATTCATCCAAAGAATAGGGTCTAGGCGAAATGTCTAGATCTATATCTTCGCTAATTTCTTTGAGCATAACAGCTTCTTCCAAGTAGTCCTGGCCAAAATCAGGGGAGATAATGGCGACATCTATATCACTGTCTTCAGTTGCTTTTCCTTTTGCATAGGAACCGTACAGGATGGCTTTTTCTACACGAACATTTTTTCCTTTTAATGCCTTTATGAAATCTTGCACGATTATTTCAACATGCTTCTTAGCCATGCCACTCCCCCCTTTGTACGCTGTAGAATTTCTTTGGTATTCTCATATGTACATTTCGCTTCTAATTCGGCCCGCTTATCTGGGTATCTAGCTTCTATATAGTATAATGAGAGACGGCGCAACAGATCCCGTGTATCCTTGCTGCACTGGGCTAAAATGTCAGCACCACCAGCTAATGAAATAAGGTCATGTTTTTTAGGTGGAGTTAAGCCAGTTTTATTAAAGAAGACCGCTTTAATAGCCTTCTCTACTGCCTGCTGACACATAAACATTGACCAAAGGTATTGCTTTCCATGCATACAGTGTTCAGCTGCTTCTAGATCATCCTCAGCTATACCTATCCAAACAGATGATTGTGCCCTCACCTGTTTATTCCCCTTTCACTCTATTTCTATACTTAGATTATACCATCTCCCCAGAGCAAAATCATTTTACTTAAATAATTATACTTTTATTGCAGCTACCCCCAACGGTGTTAGTAAGTCGGTTAAAGGAATTTCACTTTTAGCCTCTCTCAGAAACATACGTAATACTCTCGCGTTAAACTGCCTCTATTATTCAGCTTTACCATCCCCCTTCCGATAATAGTTCTTATGTATGAAAACATCCCCGCCTGGGCAACCCACGGGGCAATCAATTAATCAAACGCTTTAGTTCATTAAGTTGGTAACGCAAGTGGGGACCGTCCCCTTTTGGGAGGAATTGGAAGTACCGGATGGGCTTCCGGTTCCTCCCTCGAGCATTTCCAGGGATTCAGCGTTTTTTTGGCTTTTATCTCCTAAAGTCAGGAGCACTGGTAGGCTTGCCCTGCCAGGGTTTACCTCGGAGCAAGTTGATATTAAATCTAGAATCATATATAATACAAATATAAAAGTGGGAATACTTATAATTAACTAAACGGCGTTGTGGCCTCGACCTACCGAGGTTTTCACATAAAACCCTTAAACTGTTCGCACCAGTTTAAGGGTTTTTAATTACTAACTTCGTCTAGTCAATTGAACAACGAGGGTAATCAGGAGTATTACCGCTATAACTATCTGTATTGCATCACTTATGGTAATCATCCCACCTCACCCCCTTTCTTGGATGTTTCCATCCCCGGCAGGTGAGGCCCGTTTGTTTAATTATGTATTCCCGTTTTTATTTTACCATATTTTATCATTATATGACATTATCAACGTTAGTCCCAATAATAGTCCTTATGCTACCAACATCCCCCTCCGATTTCGATTTGGTGGGAATGTTTTGTATTGGGTTATACTTAACAGTTTTTTCCGTTAATGAAAGGAACTGTGCTGTACTTTAGTTTATTAAATTGGTAACGTAAGTGGGGACTGTCCCCTTTTGGTAAGTTTTGGGAATGGCGCTAAGCCAGGCCTACGAAACTTACCCGAGCACTCCCAAACTTAATATTTTTAATGACCAGAAGTTATCTTTAAGCCAATCATGCCGCCAACAATCTGTAGAATAAAGATAACTCTCACTATATCTCGAGGCTCTCCTAAAAAGAGCATCCCTACAAGTACAGTTCCCAGTGCCCCGATTCCTGTCCATACTGCATAGCCAGTTCCGATTGGCAGGGTCTTCAAAGCCCAGGACAAGAAACCAAAACTTATGGCCATCCCTGCCAGGGTAATTAAGCTCGGTAACAATTTAGTAAAACCATTGGTGTATTTTAGTCCTATAGCCCAAATAACCTCAAAAAGTCCAGCGATTACAAGATATACCCAAGCCATTATGCTTCTTCCTTTCTTATTCTGTAATATTATTTTTAATGCCGGCCCAGAAGGTATGCCACACAGCCTCTAACCTTACTTGGTAATGTTGACGGGTATAATAATGAGATTCCATAAACATGCCATCTATTAAGCATATAAAAGTACCTAACAGATCCTCAACGTTTCTTGGCTGAATTTCTCCGTTAATGATACCTTTATTGAAAATGGCAGTTACCATTTCTGACATGGTCTTCTCATAAAATATAATTTTTTCTTGTAGTTTTTCTTTTAGAAATTCTGGTGGAAATAAAATGTTTCGTTTCCAAAATACTACTTCAACATTGTTATTTTCATACATTTCACCATAGTATTTAAAAATTGAGTACAATTTACCTTTAGCGCTATCATCCTTAATATCTTGGCAAAAATTTATAAAGGCCTCTAATTCTTCTTTTTGAACATCTTCAAAGACAGATAAAAATAAATGCTCCTTTCCTTCAAAATGTGAGTAAATTGAGGATTTTCTAATCCCTACCCCTTGGGCAATATTAGCTAAAGATGTTCCTTCGTAGCCTTTTTGAGCAAATAACGATAAAGATACCGATTTAATTTTATTAATCAACGCTACCGCCTCCCTACCGAACGTTCGGTAGTTAAATTATAATGTGTACTCTATTCTTATGTCAATCTAATAAAACAATTAAATCTCAAACTTAGCGAATCAAAACACTAACCCATTGGCTTAGTATGAGCCAATGGGTTACATAAAAACTTAGGATATGGAGAATATATTTTAAAATTTAACTTTAGGGAGGGTAATAACGCAAGTGGGGACTGCCCCCTTTTGGGAGGAATTGGAAGTCCCGGGAGGGCTTCCGGTTCCTCCCCGAGCACAACTTCAGCAGACACGAAAAAGCCCGTAGGTATTATCCACAGGCAGAAAGACATTTATGTAACTGGAAATAATCGTCCAAAATTATTGGCCGTTTTTTTTGCCAAAAGTATTGACCGCTTACAACATGCTGTTTCGCAGCTCGCACCCCGTTTTTATTTTACTATATTTTATCATTATATGACATTATCAACGTTGGTCCCAATAATAGTCCTTATGCTACCTGAATATTGCCATAGGAAAGAGCCAACTATGCCATATTTTTGAGCCACTTATGACATCAAATTGAACCACCGATGACATTAATAGGGCCACCACCTTTAGTAGTGACCCCAGATGGTTATTTTTCTAAACCATGTCGTTCTCTCATAGATATCTCCCCATCAATCAGAATAGTATAGGAATCATGGACAATACGGTCTAAAATGGAATCTGCCAAGGTTACCTCACCTATTTTTTCATGCCACCCTCTAGGATCAAACTGGGAACAAAAAATGGTTGAACCTGTCTGATGTCTTGACTCCACTATTTCCAGAAGGTCCCGTGCCTCGCTCCCCTTTAAAGGTGTTAGAAGCCATTCATCTAGTATAAGGAGATTAACTTTCTTGTATTGCTTGATAACCTTTTGGAATATGCCCTCACCTCTGGCGATTGTTAATTCATCAAGTAGATCAGGTAGCCGTACATACCTAACTTTGTAGAATTGCCGGCATGCAGCAACTCCAAAGGCGCAAGCTAGATAGGTTTTGCCGTTACCTGAAGCGCCCATAATAATGATATTGTGGTGATCTTGAATATACTGACCTGAAGCCAACCGGAGAATTTGAGCTTTATCAAGCTTTCTATCTGGATGATATTCTATATCCTCAATACATGCTTGGTTGTACCGGAATTGTGATCCTTTAATCAGGAGGTTCAGCTTATTATTCTTTCTCCGTGACCATTCCACATCCACAAGAAGGCTGAAGCGATCTTCAAAGGATAGTTCCCGGTAATCGGTATCATGCAACTGTTTCCTGTAGGTTTCGGCCATTGCAGTTAAACGCATATCATTTAATTTTGATATTGTATTTTCGTTAGTCATTGTTTTTACCTCCATAGTAAGCGGCTCCCCTAGTGAATCCGTAAGAGCTGGCTGTCTTTTTAGTTGTGTTATCCACAGTTGGATTCACCTCAGATAATTTATCTTGGCCCGTCTTTAGGATGGTTTGAATACTCTTTAGGGTGGGTCTGGGGGTATAGTCTAGAGCCCTTTTACATGCGGCTTCGATGCGTTCAACCGAATGTTTATCAGCTAGCTTCATTAGTGCTAAGCAAGATTTAAGTCCTTGCTTTTCTGTCTTGTAAGAGGCTAAAATGCTTTTAACAGTGGTTAATGTGTGTGATCCAACTTTACTTGCCCATTCAAGAATTGAATCTTGGTTGAACTCAATGTATTTTTTATGATTATCAGGCATGTGTTCTGGAATTGTGGATGCTTGTCCTACTTTCCCAGAAAGCCTTTTATGGGAGGCAATACGGAAATGTTTGAAGAAAATTTCCACCACATTCTTCGTAATCCGGACATCAACTAGTTGTTTGATATATTCATAAGGAACTGAGTAATATATTTTATCCACAGATATATGATAATCATATTGTACGGTGGCTTTTTTCCAAGTAGCTAGCTCGTATGGGGAAGCAGGCAGTGGAATTAGCGCAAATTTCTCCTCTTCCGTGAAAGCGGAAAGCCTGTTTCCTGGCTTTTTTTGAAAAGATTTGGTGTTGTATTCCGTTAATTTTTTGTGGATGGCTTCATTGAGTTCTTTAATTGAGAAAAACTGCTGATTGCGGAGAGAGGCAATAATCCAAGTGGAGATGATACCTACAGTACCTTCTGCACTAGGTTTATCTTTAGGGTGACGTACTCTGGCTGGCATAATAGAGGTGTTGTAATGTTCAGCCATTTCCTGATACGTGCGGTTAATAATGGGATCAGTCTGGGAGGACTTTTCCACACCAGTTTTTAAGTTGTCCGGTACAATCATTCTGGTCACACCACCGAAGAACTTGAAGGCATGAATGTGAGCCGTGATCCAACTCTCGGTTTCCATCGAGAGAAAAGCTTCTACATAAGCATATTGACTGCAGGGTAACGCTGCAACAAATACGTAAGCGGTGATATCTTCTCCTGTGATGTTATCTTTAATGGACATAGTCTGGCCTGCCCAGTCTACTTCCATTAATTCACCGGGCTTTCTTTTTATTCTCATAGTGGCTTTTGTAGTATTGGCATAATCATGATAAAACCGGCAAAATTGTCGATAACTATAAGGTATCTTATGATTCTGCCTGCAGTTCTGGCAATATTCATCCCACAAAAGCGAAAGTGTTACCCCACTTTTAGCCATTTCCTTGTGGATATACTCGCAGTCAGGCCTTCTCCTGAAGGTAAGAGAAACATTCTTTTCAGGAAACAAAACATCCTGGAGCTGACCATCTGACATATCCTTCTCAAATGGCCAAGAAATACCCTGACTTTCAGCTCGTTTGAGAACTTCGCTCACAGTGTTCCTTGAGTTGGAGCAACTTGCGGCAATGCCTCTCATACTAAGACCCTGGGCATGAAGCCTCAGGATTTCCCGGTACTTGATCATAAAAAAACCTCCTGTAATCAGAATTGTACTTTTATGTACAGTGTTGATTATACAAGAGGTGGCTCTTTCGATGGCAGAACTGGCTTAAAATCATGTCATACGTGGCTCAGAAACATGGCACGAGTGGTATATTTTGTTGTCTTTATTCAATATGGGGGAATAGGATAACTGAGTCTGCTTTGATAATCAGTTTATCTTCGGAAGGATTTGAGGGCTACGATGAGTATTGATGTTATAAGTAACGAAGTCAGAAAAATAAAAAGGAAGTACTCTGAAGCGGATCCCGTTAAGCTATGCCAAAAGATGAAAATCTCTTTGCTATATCAGCCTATGGGTTTATTTGAAGGGGCCTGTAAAGGATTCTATTTACAACAGTCACGTAAACAAGCTATCGTCATTAACAGTGACCTGGATGAACTGTTACAACGGATAATTTTAATCCATGAGATAGGACATGCGGTTTTACATAGGAAAGTACCCGGTATTAAAAGTTTCCATGATTTTACGCTATTTGACGAAACTTCTTTTTATGAGTATGAAGCCAATATTTTTGCTGCTGATTTTATATTAGCTGATAAAGACGTATTAAGAATTTTAAATGAAGATATTTCATTTTTTTCTGCTGCCAGTACTTTGTGCGTCCCGGCGGAGCTTCTTGATTTTAAATTTCGCATCTTAAAGAGAAAGGGTTATCAAGTAATAGATCCTCCATTAAATGCAAAGGCTAATTTTTTAAAGAATTACTGATTGGACTTTAGTGCTTATATGAGTAATAAAATACCAGACAAACCAAACTGCATCAAGTAATTCATTTAATACATTAACGCACTAAAGCATGGACACTAAAAAACACCCCCTAAGCCGAATCTGTAGCTCAACGGGGTATCTATTCTCTATCTTCCCTTAACCAACCTATCAACTACCCAATACACCCCAACTCCTACACTGGCCCCGGCACTATCAATGATAACATCCTTCACCTGTCCCCCTCTGCCGGGGACAAATAGCTGATGGACTTCATCTGACATCGCATAAAGAATGCAAATCCCCAGAGCTAAAGCAATGCTCGGGTACCCAGTTACCCCACATGTTTTTAAAGCATTTAACACCAGTATTCCGAGCACTAAATAAGCAAAGAAATGAGCATTCTTCCTTAATATATGATTAAAGTCATCTATATCAAACTCCGCCTTGGGAGCAACTTTTTCTACCGTTTTTACAATAACCTCTTTTATTCCTGTACTTAACTGATTGGACTGCTCCGCCACCTGGGATGACAGATTAAAAATGAGTGCCATCCAAAGAAGCACAGCTGCCCAGGAAAGAAATTTTATGTATGGACATGTATAGTTCCTTTTATTCATCTCAGCTTATCCCACTCTGTTTTCTTATACTTAATCGCTTTTAACCTTTCATTAATCAACTCTGCATCATATTCTCTAAAATATTGTTCTTTAGCCCAAGCCCTAACTTCTTCATACTCAGGATGATTCGGATTATGATAAACCTTTAAAAACTGATAATACCCAGGAAGGCCACCCACATCTTCTGGTGGAGCGGTCTCTGCACCATCTATAAGTGTTGGGTATCCATAATGGTAATCCTCAACGATTTCCTCTAAAATAACCAGAATCCGCCAATCATCACCGTAATTGTAAATGTATTTGATCTCACCATATTTTTCTATGTACTCATCAATCTTTATGCCGGTAGGCTTACGAATAACTGTGCTTAGATTTTCTAAATGCGCCTGATTAAACTTAGCAAATTCCGGAGGTGTATTTTTCATTTTTTCTTCTATCTCTTTACGGTTTTTCTTATAATACTGGTGCTGTTGGTATGCTTCCTCATCATTGATCACTCGGATGTTGTCAGCTGATAAATCAAACTCAAATAGATGATACGGTTCATAAGGATACCCACTCTTAAAGTTAAACACATTTTGAATAACATCATGAAGCCTGTTAAAAGTAGCTCCAGCAGGCATGATGACTCTTCGCCAAATTAGTGGATCTGAGTTTTGTAGTTCAATTTTTATTTGATAGGCTTTCAATTATAATCACCTTCTATATCTTATCAACAAACCTTACCTAAACGCTCATTTTTTCGCATACTTCATCATTGTTATTAACGAATAAATTGCATTAAATAATCTGAGGCAATCTGCATCACCTAATTCTTTATCAGTTCTCCCGTGCAAAATCCAATGCCTATTCAGTTTATCTGGTTCATCCTTATCAAATTCAGATTTCTTATATAATTCACTAATAAAATTTAAAAATGATACCCAAACCAAATGGTTAATTATCTTCTTATCATTTTTAGTTTCATCCATATGATATCTACATATTCTAATCATCATAATATCATTTTCACTATCTCCAAACTTACTTAAAACCCCTTCAAGAATTGTGATTAATGCTGTTGCGCTGATTGAAAATCTCCCTTCATTAAATGTATCTACGCATTCAAAAAACAACTTCTTTTGAGTGTTACTTAAATTACTTCGCTTAACATGTTTAGTTAATGTTGCAAATTTCCTTGGGTCATAATACTTCTTGAAAAAAGAATCTAGCACTTCTATATCAACTTTTTTACCAATCAATGAGTCCAGTTTACTTAAACCCATACTCATCGGTATAGTCCAACCGTTCTTTCCGATTAATATAGCAACATTTGAATACTCTTCATAAATTGTATCTAATCCTGATTTGATATCTTCCGTTGCAGGACCTTCAATATCTCCAAAAGGTAAGTCCCCATTATTTTTCAAAATGTTGGCAAAAATTTCTTCGCGTCTTTTTTGACGTTCTTTTTTAGGTAATCTGCTAAGCCTTAACTCAAGTTTTTTGGCTACTAATTGACTAAAACTATTATAAGTTTTTTCTGCTTGACCTTCTGTAATATTGAATTCCTTTGCCGCACTCGCAAAAACAAGCTTGTCATGTTTAGATGGATAATACTTTCCATCCTTCGCCTTCATATCATCATACAGGTTTTCTATGTACTCATATATTCGACCATTTTCAATCTTAGACATATTACCCCCCTAAAGCGACACAAATTAGATTACCATCATCTATAGAACCGTTTTTGCTCTACCTTTTTGATTTCTCTTTCGAGCTTTCCCTGCATCTTATTAAATCTGTATTCCCATTTTCTTTTCTCTTCCGATGACATGGTATCCCGCCGCAAGTCTTCCTTGTAGGCCGGGAACATTTCAACCTTCCCCTGCTCGTTCTCATAACCAATTTGCGACAGGCCAAGAAGCGCATCAGCAAATTCATTCTCAATAAAGGTAACTTTGATTTTTCCTTCAATCAACTCAGGATTATTGTATAGATTTACGTAAAATTTCATATTGTTATTGACTGCAAAGTCATCTAAAGGCCTTCGCTTTTCTCCATCAGACGGCAAGAAATTCTCATATTTTTGTACGCCAGTAATCATATTGTTTGTTGCATAAAACTCAAATGAATTTGCCAACAGCCTTAAACTTAGTACAGGCCATTTTTCCATAAACCCTTCATAATTAAAATCGATATGGGCTAGATAAAATTCCGCTACATTGGAAGCCTCCATATCGAATGCAACATGTTCTTTGGGCTTTGGTTTGTAGTTCTTTGCTACAGAATTTGGTGGTATTTCTACCCTCATAAATGGAATGGGAAATACTTTATATATCGACGGATCTACTAACCGATACAGTGGAAGAGGCTTGTACTTCGGATGATTTTTCTTTTCTTTTAGATGGATAACTGTAGGCTTAAATGCAGTACTTCTATGATATGAGATTTCCCAACTCGTCATATCCTCTAACTCAAGCTTAACCGGCGCTTTTGAAAGAAACGGATACATATTCACTTCGTAGTCATTCTTAGAAAAACTAATCTTAAAGTCATAGTCTCCTGAAGCATCCATATTGAAGGGGATAATCCTTCCAATATCTTTACCGTTTTTGATAATCGCTACTTTTTCTAATTGCATTTAAAGATTCACCCCACCGCTACCAACACTCGAACCAATTGCCTCACTCATCCATATCCCTATGTCCGGTCATCTCCTCATCAACCCAGTCTTCCTCTTCATACACCATACCGTTTCTGCCTGGAACTTTTCTCACCGGCCCTGCCTTATAAAGTTTGCAAGACAAAGGACCGTAACAGAAAGTCTCAAACCGGTACTTACGCTTTCCAGGATTCCAGTGATCAACAATAATTTCTACAGGCATCCGGCATCCCCATATGCATGTGGTGCATTTACTGGCATAAGTCCTGGCAGCTAACCGCCGGTGGCCCCTCTCTCTGTAGACTTCGAGATCAGGTGGTATGGTTTCCCAAGGTGGAGGACTTGAATTATCATTATCTACATGGCCAATTTTCTTCAACTTGGATGCTTTATAAAACTCAACCGGCTCCAGCCTTTCATCTGCAACAGGAAGGCACTCGCCGGTGATTTCATCTCCAACCTTAAACTGATGCTTCTGCTGGGCGGCTTTACCGATGCCTACTGAGAAATCTCGTTCAGTACCGTCAATCCAACCTTTAATAAAAAGAGAATAACCGAGATAGTTATGTGACCGCTCATCAAATGAACGTATCAGCCTGATTCTCGGTTGAATTGATATGATTATTCCTTTGAAAGATATCTTTGAATTGGTCATTATATAGTACCTCGGTTTTCAGATAGCTTACTCAGAAACTTCATAATCCTCGGAATGATCACTTTCCCCCGTAATACAAGTAAAACAACCATCAAATCCAACAATAGCACTTCCTGCTGCCCATATCGGTTGACCACAATCTCCACAGACAGCTCCGGCCTTTTTTCTACTTAGTGCTGTCTTTAAATTTGATTTTATCTCGTTAAACTTTTCTCCAGGGTTGTTCTCAACATACATCTTTGCAAATTTTTCAACTGTAATTTTAATCATTCTATTTCTCCTCTGTCGCAGTAACTTCTTTATAATACCTCTGTTTCCTTCGTCGCAATTAATGGCCAAAAAACTTCCCTTTTATTTTACCGCTTACCCACATCTAACTCATTGGGAGTATATCCATTATTTTGCCAAATCCGGGTGTTATTAGCTAAATTTCTTATCAGTCTCATCAGTTCATCCGCTTGCTTAGCATTCTTAAATCTAATCTTTTTCTCCTCAAAAAGCAGATGTAAATTCTCCATGGCTCTAAAAGACTCACAGTGCATTTGAATCTCTCTAGCTACATCCTCTGCTTTCGATTTGCGCCAAAACATCTTTTTTAGGAATTGTAATAGCTCCTCATACTCTTTATTAACTTCAAAGTAATTTACATCTTTGTACTTTAAAAGTTCTTCTTTTTCTGGTATGTAATAGGGCTTTCCCTCTTTTGCACGTAATTCTTCATCAAAGTAAGAACCTGCAACCATAATGCTTAGGTAAACAAAATAATCCTTATGTACGGTGATTTGTCGATGATTGATTAAGTAATCCTTTTTTTCTTTGATAATATATTCCATGCTCTTATCATCAATCTTATCATCATTTTGCTGGTTGTAAATCTCTTGAACTTTGTCTTTATGCACTACACCATATAAATTTGTCAGTGCCTGAATATAATCCATTACTTTATCCATGAAAAACGTCCTTTCAAACAAAGCAAAAAATATTGTCATTGAACTCCTTTATAGCCCCTTATATAATTAGAATTAAACCATTGGGGGGGGGAGGCTAGTCTCTATGAATATTAAATCTGTGTTTTCCTTTTTTAAAGAATGGATTGTCATCAGTATTCAATTCATCAGCACCTTTTTTATGACATCCACTGCTAAAAACTTTGAAATTATAGCCCTCAGAAGCCAGCTTTCATTGTTTCAGCAGCAAGTAGAAAATAAAAAGATATCAAAACCCAGATGTACACCTGTATTTCGGCAGCTGTGGGTTTTACTATCTAAAGTTTTTATAAACTGGAAATCCAACTTGATCTTAGTAAAACCAGAAACTGTCATTCGCTGGCATGAAACAGCATTTAAGTTTCATTGGAAATCTAAATCAAAGAAAACCGGGCGGCCTACAATACCTACTGAAACAATCAAACTTATTAAAAAGATTCATAAGGAGAATCCATTACTTTCCCCTGAGAAAATACGAGAAGTCCTCATTTCAATGAACGTTATAAATCCACCTGCCCCAAACACAATAGCCAAATACATCTCATACACTCGTAAACCGCCGTCCGAGCGCCAGGTCCAATCGTGGAAAACCTTTCTTAAAAATCATAGCAAAGAAATATGGGCAATGGACTTTTTTACTGTTCCTACCTTATTATTCAAAGTATTATATGTTTTAATAATTATTAATCACGGCACCCGGAAAATTGAGCATTTTGCAGTTACCTGTAATCCAAATTTAAAGTGGCTTAAACAACAAATCCGAAATGCTACCCCTTACGACCATAAACCCCAATACCTCATTCACGATAACAATCCGGTATTTGTTTCAAAAGATTTTAAAACCTTCTTAGCTTCGTCTGGAATTAGGTCTAAAAGAATATCTAAACGCTCTCCCTGGCAAAATGGTATAGCAGAGCGGTCTATTGGAATTATAAGGCAAGAACTGTTAAACTACATCATTCCATTTAATGAAAAACATCTACACAGACTGCTTAGAGAATACATACACGAGTACTATAATACACATCGCACTCATCAAGGCATAAATGGTAAAACACCAATACCGCTTCCTACATATCTACCTACAAAAGCTAGTAAGACCAAACTTAAAGCAACTCCTGTTCTCGGCGGTCTATATCACACTTACAAGAAAGTTGCTTAATTAAAATTACCAAAGTCTTGTTCCTCTAATAAAAGGCTTATTATTATCCTAATGATAGGCTTATTTTCTACTGTCTACATTTTTCTCAAATAAAGCAAAATGCAACCTTTTATCGGTTGATTTGCTTTTTTTATTTATCTTAAATTGTAATTTACTTCTATTTTTGTGGCATTATTTGTCAATCAATCTACCCCGATGGACTTTTTGAAGGCGACAGCCTTTTACTTCACCTTATAATACTCAACATACCAGTCCGCAAACCTCTGCAGCCCTTCTTCTATTGAAGTTTCAGGCTTAAATCCTACTGCTTCCTGCAATAAATCAGTTGAGGCATAAGTAGCAGGCACATCACCCGCCTTTATAGGTTCAAAAATCTTGTCAAATACTACCTCCCTGCCGATTGTTTTGCTTAAAGCTTTCTCCAACGTTTCTATAAATACCATCAGCTTTTCAGGGCTGTTGTTTCCAATATTAAAAACTCGATGGGGAATAGCATCAGTAGGTGCATTACTCAGCAGCCGTTCTACACCCTCTACAATATCATCAATATATGTAAAGTCTCGATAAAGGTCATTCTCAAAATCACCATTGTTAAATATTCTAATAGGCTCGCCTTTAAAGTACTTGTCAGTAAATCCGAAATATGCCATATCCGGCCTGCCCATAGGGCCATAAACAGTGAAAAATCTAAGTCCCGTTGCCGGTATTTTATAAAGATGACTATATGTGTGGGCCATCAATTCATTGGACTTTTTGGTAGCAGCATAGAGTGATACAGGATGATCAACAAAGTCAGTTTCCTCAAATGGCACCTTTTTATTAGCCCCGTAAACAGAACTGGATGATGCATACACAAGATGGTTAACCGGATTATATCTGCAGGCTTCAAGGATATTATAAAAGCCAATAGTATTGCTTTGAATATATGCATCCGGATTCTCTAAGGAATAGCGCACCCCGGCTTGGGCAGCTAGATTAACCACAATATTAGGCTTATACTCTTCAAAGATCTTCATAATCATAGCTTTATCTGAGATGTCGCCCTTGATGGAGATAAACTTCTCAAAGGGTTTGAGCAACTTTAAACGAGCATACTTTAAGTTAACATCATAATAATCATTGATATTGTCAACACCAATTACTCGACAGCCCTGCTCTAGCAGTAGTTTGGATAGAAAATACCCGATAAAACCTGCCGCCCCGGTGATTAGATAAGTCTTTGTTTTGTCTATTTCTTTATAATCCAGTCTCATGTAAATTGTTTTCTCCTTTATAATTAAGCGCTATATAGGCAGTGGGTTGTGTTATGTGTATTACTTAACTTTATATTTTTATTTTCCACAGCCTGTCTACCAATAGAATAATACTCCACTCCCGCATCCTTCATCTCTTGGATTTCATATATATTTCTGCCGTCATATACCAGCGGCGTACGCATCATACTTTGATAGACTTCCGGCTTAACTGCTTTAATCTCGTCCCATTCGGTGAAGATGAAGCAGACATTAGCACCTGAAAGCGCCTCCTCCGGTTTCTTTACATACTTAATTTTATACTCATTCTCCGGAAACTTCTGCCTAAAGTTATCGCTACCCACGGGGTCATAAGCATATACTTGTGCCCCTCGCTCCAACAAAAGCGGAATATTCTCAAGGGACGGCGCTTCCCGCAAATCATCTGTTCCGGGCTTAAAGGTTAACCCTAACACTGCCACTTTCAGACCATCAAAAGTAATCAACCTGTTCGAAGCCTTCCTATATAATATTGTCTTCTGGTCATCATTCACCGTAATAGCAGCCTTTACCGTCCTCAGCTCATAGCCGTTTTGTCTAGCCAGATAATCTAGTGCCTTGGTATCCTTGGGGAAGCAGCTTCCACCGTAGCCGATACCGGCATTTAAGAACTTACTGCCAATACGCTCATCGAATGACATTCCTCGTGCTACGTCCTGTATATCTGCGCCTACCAGCTCACAAAGATTAGCGATGTCGTTCATGTATGATATTTTCAATGCCAGGAAGTCGTTGGCAGCATATTTGATCATCTCCGCCGACCTCCTGCTAACCGATACAATTGGTAGATTAAATGGTTCATATATTTTCATGAGCATTTCTTCAGCCCATTTACTGTCGGTACCGATAATGATTCTCGCCGCCTCCAGAGTATCGCGTACCGCTGTGCCCTGGGCTAGAAATTCAGGGTTGCTAGCTACTTCTACCCTAACATCATTAATTAGGAAATCATTTATAAACTGCTCCACTTTGTCATTTGTACCAACAGGAACTGTTGATTTAACCACCACCAGGCAATCCTTTTCTATGGTTTCCGCTATTTGCCTTGCCACGGTAGCTATGTAGGAAAGGTTGGCGGAACCGTCCGGCTGTTCAGGAGTACCTACACCGATGAATATGGCGTCTGCGTCTTTGTAGGCTTGGATATAGTCTGTGGTGAAATTGAGCCTACCAGCAGCATAATTCTTTTGCATTAACTCCTCCAACCCTGCTTCATAAATAGGAGAGATGCCTTGCTTAAGTATATTAACTTTTTGTTCATCGATATCGACACAGGTGACTTGATGGCCAACTTCGGCGAAACATACTCCGGCTACTAGTCCAACGTAGCCTGTTCCGACTACTGAGATTTTATACATAGTGCTATAAACCTTCCTTTACTTTATATATTTAAATGTTAAAATCTGTTTATATCATTCAACATACAGTTGAGAATATGCTTGATTTATCGATTGAAATGGGAAGACTTGATTATAATGATTTATTAATTAAACTGTTAACGTAGTGAGGGTTTATCTCCTTTTGGTAGTTTTTGGTACGGCTCAGGCTAGGCCCAAAAACTACTCGAGCATGCCAATACCTAAAACCTTGTCGAGAATTTACTGTGTTTCATTTTTTGCCCGGAGAGTTGCGCACCATGCATTTAGCCCAATTCTTGCTATTGTAAATAATATTAATGCAATAATTGGAGCAATAAACGCAGAAGAAGTCCCTACTATAGGAGAGATTTTTACAGAAATTAGTCCAATTATATATGTATGTCCAGCATTAAATTGCTCCAGTAGTTTTTTCCTATCCTCTTCGTATTTAGCTTGTTCACAAAAAAAAGCTTCTACTTCTTCTTTAAGTTTTTCATAGAAAAGACTACTACCTTGCTCTTTTCCTGCTGCTCCAAATGGGAAAGTATTTGCAGGGCCACTTGCAGAGAGCCATTGAATTGAAATTTCTTCTGGACTTTTACCACTATCTAATAAGGTATTTATTATATTCTTCTGATAAGGTTGAAGAGCACTAATCCATTCATCTGGATTTCCACTAAATAGTTCCTCAAGCTTACAGGTAGACATATATTTATAACATCTCCTTAATATACTCTACGGAAATAGCATGAGTTGTTTGGTGTAACGTATGAGGGTCGACTCCGCCTAAAGAAATACCCCCACCGCCGCCGGGAGCGTATGATCCAATAAGCATAGCTACAACTGACATGTTTGTAGGGTTAAATATTGGGCTTCCAGATTGTCCGGGTCTGGCCTGAGTGTTTAATACAATATGTTTACTTTTTATACCACCTGATTCAATCAGCACCCTTGCACCAATTCTTGAATATTGCTCTGTAAAAACCAGCCTTCCATGATCGGCATGAGGAAATCCATATGTGACAACTGGAGAACCCGTAAATACTGTATCTGTTCCAGATAAGTTATAAGGAGGGGCAACATTACTATCCACTGTTAATATGCTAATATCTTTAAAAGGATCAATTTCAGCTATCTTAACACCAAAATAACTTACACTCGTATCAGATGTGTCTTGATAATCATTTGTTGTTGAGGTTTTTGGTAATATCAAAACTAAGTTATTATCATCTACTCCGGTGATGTGTTTAGTTGTTACAAATTTACCCTTTGAAACGGCAAAAGATGTACCTAGTAATGATAGGCCAGTTGTGGTAACTTTACCTACTGCAAGTATAAATTGATTTAATATCTGATTTAAAGAAACCGACATTGTATTCCTCTCCTCAATAAAGCAAAAATGATACTTACTCATTCTTTTCAATTTTGCACTTAACAATTGGACATAATGGAATGTATTAGACATCTTGTATTTGCATAAATATACAAGAAGTAAAATAAAATCACAAAATAAGTCGCCACAATGGATCTCCACATAAACCCTCGTGATTAACCCCCATGTCGCACTTGATCCGATTAACGGACCCACATTCTTTCCTACCTAACAAAGGGGTGAAGACCAGGCAAGCTTGTAGACTGAATCATACCTATATATTGTGATGGTTTCCTTGTTACTGTTGTCAAGTGCCTTTACATAATAATGCTTACCGGAAATAAAAAAAATCCCCTGCTGGCTAATACCTACCCGAGCACTATTCCTTCCCAAATTTATGAACAAACCATGGTGTGAGTTCGTCCATAGTAGCTTCTATAAGTTCATCTACCATCTCCTGGGTTATTAGAACACCTTCTGGATATTTCGCTAACGAGTTTCCTATAGCTCTTTCAAGCATGCCATTTATATGGTCAGATTCTTGTTTCTTGATAATTAGTGGTATTAGCTTATTGAGTTCCTTAGAAAGTTCTTTATCTGGGCGCTCAAGACCCTCTATCATGTGTTTAACCGACATTTTGTTCAAATTAAGTAAGGTTATCGCCTTTACTTCCTGTCTCTTTACTACATCAAAAATATAAGCCTTTTCGAAATCTTCACCAACATAATTGGGGTTAAGAAGAATGATAAACCGATATGCATTAAAGAATTCTACATATGAATATAATACATTCTCTTGTTCAATAGCCTTAATTATAATTGCATGAATAATTTGCCCATCGTCTTTTTGTACCACATCTGGACCAGAATAAAACCAAACGCACCCGCCACCTTGACCATTTTTAATATAGGGAACTAGATGCCTTATGTTATCGGGGTTTCCCCCATTGAGAATATAGAAGTTCACTGCTGTTTTACAAATGGACCGGAAAGCTTTATCACCACCTATTTGAAACTGAAAGCTGAATATATTATCTAGATATTCTCTTTTTGGGCAGGCCTTTTTTAACGCTTTATCAATATCTAGCTGAGGATATTTTTTCTTTAACCCCTTCATTATATGTCTGGCTTCTTTTATGCTTCGTGCAACAACCTGAATATGTTTTTCTCCGTCTTCTTCTTTTTCTAGAATACTAGGTTTGGACATAACTGGTTGACCACCAGGATCCAGTGTCCATTCTTCACCCGACTCTTTATCTTGAACATTAATTGACTGAGGATTACCTCTATCACGTTCAATGTTAAGAAGGTTGGAAATAGGATTTAGTTGTTTGGAAAGTTCAGCATCTACATCAGCTCCAAATTCCGAATTACACTCTACACATATCAATTGTGTCGATTTTAACCTACCACCAATTGAGTTGAGAAGTATATGTTCATTCGTAATGTTTGTACTATCTATGTCCTTATTGCAAACATAACACTTAGCCATATTCTTCTTCCTCCAACAAAAACATTTTTCTCAGCTTCCCGCTCGTTATCAGATCACTTCCTCCAAACCATCCTATTAACAATCCCCGTATAACTCTGAATAATCTTGACTACCTTCACGCTTACATTTTCATCCGCATAGTCAGGTGTTGTGACGCCTAGGTCACCATTTTTATACATTGCAACAGCTAGGTCAACTGCCTGCAGTACCTGCTCTGTACTGATACTTCCAATGATGAAATTACCTTTATCCATAGATTCCGGCCGCTCGGTGCTGGTTCGCACAGATACAGCCGGGAATTTGAAATAGGATGCTTCTTCCGGTATAGTGCCGCTATCTGATACTACACAGAATGCGTTTAACTGCAAATTGTTATAATCCGAGAAACCAAAAGGTTTTAAACTGCGCACATAGGGGTGAAATTTAAAGCCCCTCTGTTCAATAAACTTGGCGCTGCGGGGATGTGTACTGTATATAATAGGCATATCATAATGCTCAGCCATAGCATTGACCGCGTTCATCAAGGCCAAGAAGTTCTCCTCAATGTCAATATTTTCCTCACGATGGGCAGAAAGCAAAATATATTTCCCCTTCTCCAAGCCCAAATGCTCAACTACCTTGCTGTGCTTAATTTTTTGAATATTGGCGGTGAGCACTTCTGCCATAGGGGACCCTGTTACATACGTGCGCTCTTTGGCTACGCCTTCATAGTTCAAATAGCGCCTGGCGTGTTCGCTGTAGCACAGATTCACGTCCGCGATATGGTCAACAATTCTGCGATTGGTTTCTTCGGGTAGATTCTCATCAAAACAGCGGTTGCCGGCTTCCATATGAAAGATAGGCACTTTCAGTCTTTTGGCTGATATGGCTGACAGAGCTGAGTTTGTATCGCCCAGGATCAAGAGTGCATCCGGTTTTACTTCTGAGAGCACCTTATAACTTTTCGCTATAATATTGCCAATGGTTTCACCCAAATCTCCACCGACTGCCTCCAGATAGTAATCAGGCTCCCTTAAACCCAAATCCTCAAAGAAAATCTGGTTAAGCGTGTAATCCCAATTCTGGCCGGTATGCACCAGAATATGGTCAAAATAAATATCGCATTTTTTGATAACTTCGGACAGCCGTATTATCTCCGGTCTGGTGCCGAGGATGGTCATTAGTTTTAGTTTTTTTATTGCTGTATCAGCCACGTTACACCTCCAAATAATACGTGTCCGGCTTCTCCGGGTCAAAGCATTCATTGGCCCACATAATTGTTACCATGTCTGTATCACCAAGGTTTTCAATGTTATGGGTATAGCCGGGGGGTATATCAACGACTTCCAACTTATCACCACTAACGTAATATTCTATGACTTCACCGGAGCCAACTTTCCGGAAGCGGATGACGCCGGTTCCACTGACCACCAGGAACTTTTCATTCTTACTGTGGTGCCAGTGGTTGCCCTTTGTAATGCCAGGCTTGGAAATGTTGACGGATACTTGTCCCCTATCCGGGGTCTTGATAAACTCTGTAAAAGATCCCCTGTCATCCACGTTCATTTTCAATGGATAGCCGAATTTATCTTTCGGCAGATAGCTTAAATATGTACTATATAATTTCCTGGTAAACTCGTCAGACATATTGGGAACAGAACGCTCCTCACGACTTCTTTTGAATGAATAGATTAAATCAACTATTTCACCAAGGGTAATGGTGTGCACCACCGGAACGGCGCAAAAAACTCCATCCGAGTTTTCTCTACCCAGTAGAGCATTGATTAGTTCCTCTACCACATCATCTATATAGACTAAATGCATAACCACACTGGGGTCATTTACAGTAATAGGCAAATCACGGGCAATATTGTAACAAAACGTTGCAACTGCACTATTGTAATTAGGCCGGCACCATTTGCCGAACACATTGGGGAAACGATAAATGAGCACCCTAGCCCCTGTTTCTTGCCCATAGGCAATCATCAAATCTTCCCCGGCTTTTTTGCTCTTTCCATAGGGATTATCAAGAGCCGCCTGGGTTGATGAGGCAATCAGCACGGGGCAGGTGTTGCCGTGTTTTTTCAAGCTATCCAGTAATGTTTTTGTAAAGCCAAAATTCCCATCCATAAATTCCGACTGTTCTTGGGGACGGTTTACACCAGCCAGGTGAAAGACGAAGTCTACTTCTTGACAATAAGCATCAAGCAGTGCTGGGTCAGTATCTCTGGTATACTCAATGATATTGGTATATTTTTGATTATTTAGCTCAGCGATAAGATTTTTTCCAATAAAACCTCTCGCTCCAGTTACAAGTATTTTCATGGTTTACTCCAGCTTTCTAACTCGTTATTTACATAATCAAGGGACAATAATTTATCTTTAATCTGCTCTATATTAAGCCTATATGTATTATGAGAGTTATACTCTTCTTCTGAAGATAGCTTCTGGTTTCCTTCTACGAAATATTTATCATAATTAAGATCTCTTTTGTCAGCGGGTACTCTAAAAAATCCACCTAAATCCTGAGCTACTATATATTCCTCTTTGGTAAGCAGTGTTTCATAAAGCTTTTCTCCGTGGCGAGTACCTATTATTTTAATCTCGTTATTCACGTTAAATAACTCTTTAATTGCTTGAGCTAAGTCACCAATGGTGGAGGCCGGTGATTTCTGCACTAAAATATCACCTGCTTGGGCATTTTGAAATGCAAAAACTACAAGTTCCACTGCTTCTTCAAGGCTCATTAAAAACCTGGTCATACTTGGATCTGTTACCGTTAAAGGTTGTCCACTCTTTACTTGATCAATAAATAGGGGGATTACAGAACCTCTGGATGCCATAACGTTTCCGTATCGTGTGCAACAGATAAGGGTTTTAGCCGGGTCTACAGTTTTTGATTTGGCTACTAAGACTTTTTCCATCATGGCTTTTGATATACCCATTGCATTAATAGGATATGCAGCTTTGTCAGTAGATAAGCAAATTACTTTTTTAACCCCATACTCGATAGCGGCTGTAAGTACGTTGTCGGTTCCTAACACGTTAGTTTTCACTGCTTCCAATGGGAAAAATTCACAGGATGGCACTTGTTTAAGGGCTGCCGCATGAAAGATATAGTTCACACCATGCATGGCGTTTTTTACACTGGCAATGTCTCTAACATCACCAATGTAAAATTTAATTTTATCGTTTTTATAGAGTTTACGCATATCATCTTGCTTCTTCTCGTCCCGAGAGAAGATGCGAATCTCAGAGATATCAGTAGTTAAAAATCGGTTTAATACAGCATTACCAAAACTTCCTGTACCACCGGTTATTAATAGTGTACTGTTTTTAAACATTATTATTTTCCTTTCAATTAATAAAGTTTTATAACAAAAACATGTTTAAATTTGCTTATCCTAGAGGTAGTTCAGGTTTGTTGATTATCAACTTTTGATTTTACTTTTTCTCTTCCTTGACTACAATTAGCTTTTCTCCTGTACCATTAACACCTATTTTGTTCATTTTAAGTCCCTTTTTTTATTTCCGCTCAAAACGACGTGAAGAATTTCTACTTGCTAACCTTATAATATTCAACGAACCAATCAGCAAATTTCTGTAACCCTTCCTCCATACTGGTGCTAGGCTTGAATTCAAAGGCATCCTTCAGAGGCTTTACATCCGCATACGTGGCCTTAACATCGCCCAGTTGCATGGGAAGGAATTCCTTCTTGGCAACAACCTCTCTACCTACAGCATTACTCAGTGCTTTTTCCAGTGCAGCAATATAATCCATCAATTGCTCAGGTTGATTGTTACCGATATTATAGACTGCGTATTGAATGCCGTTTAGGATACTGTGTTGATCAACTTTCTTAGCTGGTGGATTACTTAGAATCCTAGCCACAGCTTCCACAATATCATCGATATAAGTAAAGTCTCGATAGCAATCTCCATGGTTAAACACATTGATGGTCTCGCCATTAAATATCTTCTGAGTGAAATTGAAATACGCCGTATCTGACCTACCCATTGGACCGTAAACAGTAAAGAATCTCAATCCTGTAGAAGGGATACCGTATAGTTAACTATAGGTATGGGCCATTAATTCATTGGATTTCTTGGTGGCAGCATACAGTGAAACAGGGTTGTCCACCTTATCATCTGTTGAGAATGGAACTTTTGTATTTGCACCATAGACTGAACTGGATGATGCATAAACAAGATGCTCGACACCCTGGTAGCTATCATAGGAATGTCGGCAAGACTCTAAGATATTATAGAAACCGATGATATTGCTCTTAATATATGAATCGGGATTCTCAATACTGTAACGTACACCGGCCTGAGCAGCCAAATTTACTACGAAGTTTGGCTTGTACTCTTCAAAGACCTTAGTAATGACATCTCTGTCTGAGATGTCGCCTTTGATAAATGTGTAACTGTCATAACCTTCCAACTGTTTCAATCTAGTATACTTTAAATTTATTTTATATCATAGTAGTCATTAATATTATCAATGCCTACAACTTTACAGCCTTTCTCTAACAATTTTTTAGACAGATAAAAGCCAATAAAACCTGCACTACCTGTTATTAGGTAATTCTTAGTAGTGTCTAATTCTTTATGTTTTTGCACCACAATATTTGTCTCCTTTATATCAAGGGTAAATGGTTCGGGTTAATCCTCCTTTTCACCAGCAACTTCATCAATTATTCTAGAATACATCTTATCAAAAAAATTGACATAATCTCCCGATACAATATTCTTTATCCAATCTGTATTTTTCAAGTACCATTCTATAGTTTCTTTCATACCCTGCTCAAAGGAATAAGTTGGTTTCCATCCCAATTGACTAGTTATTTTAGTACTATCAATAGCATATCTTCTATCATGTCCTGGTCGGTCCTTAACATATTTAATCAAGTCCTCGGATTTGCCCAAAGTTTTAATAATTAGTTTAACTATTTCTATGTTAGCTTTCTCATTGTTTCCACCTACATTATAAACCTCACCGTCTACACCTTTATGTAATACAGCATCAATTGCAGAACAGTGATCAGATACGTGTAACCAATCCCTAATCTGCATACCATCACCATATACAGGTAGTTCTTTACCTTTTAAACAATTATTTATTATAAGTGGTATTAATTTTTCCGGGAATTGATATGGACCGTAGTTATTACTACAACGAGTAATATTAATTGGCAAACTATAGGTTTTATGATACGCTCTTACAATCATATCTGCGCTGGCTTTTGATGCCGAGTATGGGCTATTAGGCATTAACGGCATTGTTTCTACAAACATACCCTCAGCACCTAAGGAGCCATATACCTCATCCGTAGAAACTTGAATAAATTTAACTCCATGTTTATATTCTTTACAATATTTATCATTCGGATTAATTTTCCAATATTTTTTAGCAGTATCAAGTAAAACCTGAGTACCTATTACATTAGTTGTTAAAAACACTTCCGGTTCTTCAATGCTCCTATCAACATGGGACTCAGCAGCAAAATTAACTACTGAATCTATATATCTACTAAATATATGATCTATTATTTCTCTATCTCTAATATCCGCTTTAATAAAAGTATAGTTTGGCTTATTACACACTTCTTTTAAATTCTCCAAATTGCCTGCATACGTCAAGAGATCAACATTTATAATTTTGTATTCTGGGTACTTATTTAATATTAGCTTAACAAAATTACTGCCAATAAACCCTGCACCGCCAGTAACAAGAATTTTTTTACTAGCCACCTATTTCACCTCTTGCAATTCATTTAAATATCTTTCAACAGCATTCTGCCAAGTTGGTAATAAAGAAAATCCGTTGTCTCTTAACTTTTGCTTTGACATACGTGAATTCTTAGGACGTATTGCTCGAGTTGGATATTCTTCTGTGGAGATAGAATTTACTTTTACGTCTTTATTTGCTTGTCTATATATTTCTTTTGCAAATTCTGCCCAACTACAAAAACCTTCATTAGAGGCATGATATATACCATATTTATCAGTTTGAATCATATCAATTAACAATTTAGCTAAATCAAATGTATAAGTTGGAGAACCTAACTGATCCCCGACAACATTTATTTCTTTGCGCGTTTCTGCCAATCGAAGGATTGTCTTTACAAAATTATTTCCGTTAATACCAAAAACCCATGAAACTCGAACGATAAACCACCTTTCCAACAGTTGCTTTACTATTTCTTCACCTTGGTATTTAGTAACCCCATAATATCCAATTGGCCTTGTTTCATCTGTTTCTTTAAATGGAGAGTCTCCTTCTCCATTAAATACATAGTCTGTGCTAATATACATAAACTTTGCATCAATGTCTTTTGCAGCTTTAGCTAGGTTCTTTGTTCCTTCAACATTTACATTCCAACACGTACTCTTATCATCTTCTGCCTTATCAACTGCCGTATATGCAGCACAGTGTATAATTGCATCAGGATTCAATTCTTTAACATAATGGGACACTGTCTCTCCGTTTATAATATTTAAATTTTCTGATCCTAATCCCACCAAGCTTAGGCCTACTTTTAAACCACGTTGTACTACATCATAGCCAAGCTGACCGGTATAACCTGTTACTAATATCTTCATAAGACTACTCCCCATAGCTGAAGTTATTCTCGGCATCCTCTAGTAATGGTGCCTTTTCATCTTTTGTTGATAATAGAGGCGTAATATCCATAGGCCATTTAATTCCAATAACAGGGTCACTCCATAGGATACTCCGATCCAATTCTGGGGCATATAGCTCGTCCACTTTATATTGAACCTCCACATCTTCAGTTAAAGTCATGAAACCATGTGCAAATCCCCTTGGGATTAATAATTGCTTTTTATTTTCCGCCGTCAATTTAATTCCAATCCATTTACCAAAATTCGGACTCCCTTTTCGAATATCTACAGCAATATCAAAAATAGCCCCCCTTATGCAACGTACCAATTTTGCCTGGGCCTTAGGATTGAGTTGATAATGTATTCCCCTTAACGTTCCTTTTACTGCAGAAAATGATTGATTATCTTGAACAAACTTATAAGTTAACCCTGCTTCTAAGAATTTAGATTCATTATATGTTTCCATAAACCAGCCACGATGATCACCAAATACAGCTGGTTCGACAATAATTACACCATCTAAATTAGTATCGGTGAATTTCATTTCTATTTCACTTCTTTCAATTAATATTGAATTTGCCCATTTGCTACTCTCATTAAATATTGTCCGTATACAGTTTTGCTAAGTTTTTCACCGCAATCCAATAATTGCTCCCTAGTAATCCAACCATTTATATATGCAATCTCTTCAGGTGCAGCAATCTTTATTCCTTGATGCTCTTCAATGGTCTTAACAAAATTTGTTGCTTCAACTAAACTTTGATGAGTACCAGTATCCAACCATGTAAAACCGCGCCCCAATAACTCTACTTCTAATTCACCTATTTTTAAAAACGCTTCATTTATAGAAGTAATTTCCAGTTCACCGCGTAAAGAAGGCTTAACGGATTTAGCTATATCAACCACCCTATTATCATAAAAGTACAATCCAGTAATTGCATAATTAGATTTCGGAACCTCTGGTTTTTCCTCAACACTAATAACCTTGCCGTTATTATCGAATTCAACTACACCAAACCTTTGTGGATCCTGAACATGATAGCCAAATACGGTAGCCCCACTTTCTTTATTCGCTGCACGTTGAAGTATTTTTCGCATACCATTTCCGTAATAGATGTTATCTCCTAAAATCATAGCAACAGAGTCTTCACCAATAAACTTTTCTCCAATTAAAAAAGCCTGAGCTAATCCATCCGGGCTCGGCTGAATTTTAAATTCAAGGTTTATCCCAAACTGAGAGCCATTTCCTAACAATGACTTAAAGCGCGGAGTGTCTTCTGGAGTTGAAATAATTAATATATCTTGAATTCCTGCAAGCATCAAAGTGGAGAGGGGATAATAGATCATAGGTTTATCATAAACTGGAAGTAATTGTTTACTTGTTACCATTGTCAATGGATATAGTCGGGTACCGCTACCACCAGCTAAAATTATTCCCTTCATCAAATCAGTACTCCTTCCCAATTTCCAATAATATTATTACACACATACAACAACTAGTCTTCCTGTTATTATTAATTGTTTTACAATAACGAAGAGCAAAGCAAGTCAGTATGTAAGCAATAACTAGCTTGCCGGCAAAACCGTGGCACCTTAATCTTTAAAATACATTTGTATCTGTAATGACTCTTTACAATAATATAGCTAATTAATTACTAAATATTATTCTAAGCAAATACATGAGAACATAATAGATACTAACCCAAAGAGGCCATTAGAAATAACTGGATTCATCATCGAGGAAAGGAAACGGCTTGTATAACTTGCATAAGATTAATAATGATTCAAAAGAATTCTACCTTTGACACAGATAGTCTTCACAAACTCTTCCGCACATGTTCTCTGACTAAATAGAAGTATAAATTTTGATTTTATATTGTGTCTATAACGGCTAACATGTGTCAAAAATATCTTGTCGCTTTCTTTTAGCTTATCACTATACAAATTCAATATTTGAATTGCTATTTCTTCAAATTGATGTCCCTGTCCTTTTATATGGAACAGTTTGTATAACCTATATTTGAATAGGCTAACGCCTTTCTTTATTTCTCCTGAAACATTATTGCTATGTTGCCTATAGAGAATATATGATGATTGGTCAAATACTGTATTTCCTAAGAAAGCGCAAACCTCAAATAACCAATTATCATGATATATCTTGTTTTCTCCACCTGCCAAGCTAATCGTTTTTAAAGCTTCTTGATTAAAAACACATGTACATCCATATGTAAAAACTCTCGCGAAAGCTTTTTTCTGTGGTTCAAAATTACACGGCACATCAAATGCAAGTTCATTTCGTATGGTTTTCCCATCATATAAAATTAAGTTTGAAAAATACATATTGGGAAGATCTTCTGATAGCGCTCGTAATTTATCTACTGCTACATTCAGTTTATCAGGGTTCCAAATATCATCCTGATCACAGTATGCGTAAAAAGGTGTTTTCTCTTTTTGACCATATACATATTGTGTTAGTAAATGAAAGCTGCGAGTAGCACCGACATTACTTTCTTTTAGTAAAGTAATATCATATCCATTTGATATATATTCTTCTATTATATCAACAGTATTATCTGAAGAACCGTCATCTCTGATAACAATACTAGCTATCACATTTTTTTGTGCGAAAACACTATCTAACAATTCACGCAAGTATGCCTGGCCGTTATAGGTTGACAATAATACTGTTACTTTATCCATATGTACCTCACTTATTCAATTTGTTTACTCAACTTTCGCAGTTGTATAGAGCTTGATATTTGATAACTAAAAATCGATAAAAAACAAGGCGGAACCCAATTTTCGGTATAATGGAAGTAGCACAGCAACCACAAACGAGAAGATCTGTTTCGCTTGACTTCCATTATGTCAGGTCTTGACAAAGATTTTCAGACCGACTCTACAATGGCGCCAGTTTCACGTATTCTGCTGTCGGAAAAAACGGAGATAAATACGGCATGCTTGCATCTGTGCTGGTTGACTGTGATGGCCTTCCGGTCCGGATCGTTTTCGTCCTTAACCGAAAGGTTAGCAATATTGTCGACCGATATAATAATTTCGAAGAGAAAATTATCCGGATTTACGGAATTTACCGGGAAAATGAAGTCTATTTCAAAATGTGCAAATCCTTCTTGGGATTGGCCCAATTCAGAAGCTATGATGCTTGTCAGCATAACGTAGAAAAACCGAGAAAACAAAAATGATCTCACTGCCGGTGGTATTTTCTATGATCTTTGTATTGAGCATAAAATATAAATTGCACAAGCATTGGTATTTTTACTTGATCTGTTGGCTCAATCACAACGCGATAAACTGATTTTATCTAATGAAGCAATTAACGTTGTTCTTGAACATTCCATCATATCTCAAGTCGAGACTAGCAATCAATACTAAAGCTTAAAAATCAGTTTAGTCAACTGCTAAAGTTGAGTTTGTTTATTCTTTCTTTTTGTCAAATATGCTGCAAAATCGTTATATTTACATTTGCCTCGAAGCTTTAGCGAAATAGCCTTGTGAATATAAAAATTGCATATCAGAACAGTGTATTTAGCTCCAACACGTTTTATTGAATATTTGAGTAGTTTGAAAGATGGCTTATAATTATTTTTATCAGTTATTTTATTATAAATACCTCTAATGCTGTAATCGATAAATATACCATTGCTTTCAAACAAGGGTTTTACATCTTCTATAACCCATTTGCCTCTATAAACACCCATTCCTTCATCATTATATCCATAGCTAACAGGTGAATTATCACGATCTTTAACTGTATAGAAAACATCTTTGCTATTAAAAGTCGTACAATTGGCTATTAGTTCCCAAGTCCATGGGTTATCTTCTTTTCGCCAATAGTTCAATAACTTTTCTGTCTTCCAAACACAAGCCTGCATATTTAACTTATATATCTCAATATCCTGCATTTTTACATAGCCATTATATTTTCCATCATCTATGCAATTTCGAGGATTTGCTCCAAATGAGAAATAAGCTATATCTTTGTTTTCGTCCATCCATTGAATTACTTCTGAAATATGATTTTGGTTAATAGGTTTCCTAATAAAAAAATCATCCAAAAAAAGAATGGTATACGGAGTATTTATTGCTTTTAAGCAATTTATCATTCTCTCTCCATATGTTTCATTTACAGTATTGTCATTGTGACATGTATAAATATTTAGATCACCATATGAATATGTCTTGCTTTCTGTATTCAACAATATCTTTAGTTCACACTTTTTCCAATACTTGTCCAATAAAAAGAAAAATGGGTACCATAAGTCTTCATACTTATCACATGTACAAACTAATATAGTTGCCTTTTTATTTAGGCCCATATAATTTATCCCCCCGCAAGTACAATACTGAAAAGAACTATGACAGTACTTCATTGCTACTTACGTAATATTTCAAATTCATTTCGATGATACAGCCACACATAGGCATATGATAAAATAAAATAAATTATTATTCCTACAACAATTCTTGCTACTGTCGTTATTAAACTATTATTAATATAAATTTTATGTATACCAATATACATAATTATACCTATTGCAATAAAGGGTAATCCATTAATCAAATATTTTTTAATTTGCATATATTTCCATGCAATAATTGTCTGTATAATACAAACAGTTCCTTCTGCAATAGTAGTTCCAATCGCTGCTCCTATTGCTCCTAAGCGCGGAATTAATAAAGTATTAATAATAGCATTGACAACAGCTCCAAATAAGACGGATAAGCAATAGTTTTTGTCCTTGGAATTTGGTAATAAGTATTGTGTTCGAATAACATTAGCCCAACTGATAAACAAAATGGAAGGCAATAAATACATTATTACAGAAACAGAACTGCTAAATTCAGAACCATAAAATACAGGTATAAACTCATCTGCAATTCCAGCCAATCCGAATGTCATTGCTACACTCAAAAACATCACAAAAAACATTGTCTCATAATTATATTTCTTCACATTATCGTTTTGCCCATTTGCAACAATGTTTGCAATTCTTGGTAACATAACTATTCCAACAGCAGTAATAATTGCAGACGGAATGTTTATTAATTTTTCAGCATTTTCAAAGTATCCAACTTCAGTCATATTTGCCATAGCACCTAACATAATCTTATCCATATATTTGTAAATACTTACTGCAATGACTGGAATAAAAAGCATTAAATTGGGCTTTATGTGCATACATATTTGTCGCCATGATATACGTTCCCAATGAATATATTTAGGTAAAAGAATCCAATAAATAACTGCATTAATCAATAAACCCCCAGATACAATTCCTGCATAAAGCCATACTTGATCTGCACGCTTAATCAGCAATAAAATAGCCAGCAAATTAACAACTTTCGTAATACCGCTTATCAGAGTTGTTAATTTGAACTTTTCTATTCCAAAGTAGAACCAACTTATGTCAATAACACCTGAAATAACATAGATATATTGAATTAAGGCCACTAACTTATTACCTTCGTAAAAAAAGCCAACGTATATTCCATATAAAATGAGAATGACTAATCCAGTCAACAATTGAAAAATATATATGCTCCAAAAAGTTGAGGATCTTAATTTGTCGTCATCACGAACTCTTGATATAGAGCGATTTCCATAATTCAAAACACCCAGCATAGTAAATAGAACAAAATAATGCGCTATTGAGAATGTATAACTATATATGCCTATCCCATCAGCACCTAACACTCTAGATATATATGGCGCTGTAGTTAGTGGTACAATTAGGGCCAATATTTGATAGCTAATATTATAAATTACATTTCGCTTTATACTTGACATATATTTTATTCATCCAGTCATTTAATTATCACTGTTTATTTATTTAATTGTTTATTTGTAAACACCAATCTATCAATAATCAACGGCCAAGCATAACAAACCACCATAAAATTGAAATGCAAAACGGAAAACATAATAAAAGTGCTAAAAAAATAAGCATATCTATATTTATCTCTCACATTTCCCTGTAGTATAAGTTTCCTATACAGTCGTTGCGCAATATAACCATAAATCCATGAACCAATTACAATACCAATAACACCACCATCAGCATAAAACTCAAAAAACACAGTTGCATATGAATTGAAACGATGACCAGAAGTTATATATAAAACAATATTATGCAGGCTGTGGACAACATCCGTCGCTCGTGAGAAAGCTGCTGGCTCACTTAATCCAAATATCAAACCAAACACAGAAAAGAATGGGGCAAATATACCTCGAAATGAAGTAAATCCATAAGTAAATTGACTGTTGCTTGCCTGCCAAAGTTGAATTCTTTGATCAAAATAAGGAATACTCCCAACATAATAAGTGTATAGATTGTAACTAAAACTATATGAATCTTCTCCCCTTCTTACCCTTGAAACAACAATAAAGGCAATAACAAGCATTACAATTGCAGTAATGAATTTCCATTTATGTCTCTTAATAAAATTAAATCCTTTTTTGGATTCTATAAATGCTATAATAACAACGAAAATTATTATATTAACTAAGTACGTTCTTCTAAAATCCACCAAAAATCTTATCAAAAATAGGCCGATAGCAACTATCAAATATTTTGATTTCCTTTTTTCGAAATACATTAAAATTGACATTGGAACAAGCATGTACAGTAACGGATAACCAATATATTGCTGCATTATTTCTTCAACATGTGAATATGTGTTCGTTAGTAATGTTTCTTCGCCACCAACCGTTCTTGCCATCATATTATATATATCTGCTATATTTAACCCTTGAGTAAAATATATTAAGATAACTTTATAATTTACTATAAGCCCAGCTAAACAAATTACTACTGCGATCCAGTAATATTTATCCGAAAAATTTTTATCACTCAATTTAACACATGGTAATTTTATCTTATTTGCAAACAGTGCGCCAACAGTAAAAGCTACCACACCTAATATAATATAAAAGTAGACTGTATCACTAACAGAATATAACCCATATAACTGCAGGCGAGCAAATAGCATTAAAAATCCAAAAAAACAACTAAAAGTAACAATTGGACTGTAAATTTTCCTAGCCCCAATATAGCCAAAACTCCCAATAGCAAAGCACATACTTATTGCAATATAGCTCAAACTTAGCTTGCACCTCTTTTTTGTAGTCTAAACTGCAAATAATTCTTTAATTTTCATACTATATCAAGCAAATACTTTTATTCCTATCTCCAACCATTACATACTTTCCATATATGTGGGAAATATTTAGACAATAATGTTGCAGCACATACAATAATTGTCAAAATCACAAAAGGTGTTAACATATATTCTGCAATTAAAAGCCAGCTATCAGCAAATACAACTCTCGATGTTACGTACTGCACTACAGATATTAGCGGCATATGCACGCAGTATGTAAAAAATGAATACCGCATATAAAATTTTACCTGTATTTTACTACTATCATAACTACACAAAAGAAGCATGATGAATGGACATATAAGCCTGAATAAGTAGAAAGCCAATTCTCCATAAATATCCATATCGCCAGTTGTGTTTGGCAAAAACCAAGCACTGCAAAGGAATAGTATACAACTCAACGGCACTACTATCTTCTTTTTATTATTGCGCAAGGAAAAGAAATTAAATGTTCCGTAATATACTGCGACATAAGCACCAAACAAATATATTGACGTCCAATAGATAAAACACCTGTAACTAGCTACACCAAATATTGACAAAAGAGCAGTTATTCCTAACACTATAATGGATACATATTTTCTATTTATCACCCAATATATTAGCGGAGATAAAATGGATAATATCATCAATTCACGTATAAACCACAAAGGCATGGTAGAACTGCTGATAATAGAAACTATTAACTCATTAAAATTAAATGTAATATTATTAAACAAAATATACTTATAATAGCCTAAGATATTATACAGAATATAGGGGATTAATAAAGAAAATAATCTTTTCTTCAGTTTATATACATAGTAGTTAACTGATTGCTTATATGTTTTAAAAAAAAGAAATGCAGATATAAAAAAGAAAATCGGAACTGCGCACTCTGATATGTTATACATATAACGCTCTATAACATACGCAACTCTATAAACGCCCTGCCCCACTATGGCATCATAGTCAACGTCTATATTGAAGCAGTGATGGAATATAATTAATACAGATAATATAAAACTGGTTATTGTGAGTTGCCATGTTAAGCGATTGTCTTCCATTTTTTTCTCCATGTATATCATTTCCACAATAAACTATATTTTGCGATAGCACCATTCAATAATTGACTTGCAATTAAGTCTTGCTAAAATATATACCCAAAAGCGTGTTATCCGAAATCCGCTCCCTGATACACCGATCCACAAATCGTCATACCGTGTCTTTTCTTCCGTAAATATGGAATGCACACCCATAAACCAATGAATCTGGACAAAAGCTTCATTGCATTCTTCGAAGCCTAACCTATTTTTCTCATACAATCTATCCAGTGCAAACAAAGTCTTTTTATGACCAGTTGAAGATGTAATACTAACAGTCTGAAATTCTTGTTCCATTAATGCTTTTTCGACGTAGCAAAAGCGATAATTCTGGCTGAGCCGAAGCGCAAGATCCCAATCTTGATATCTCGGCATGGCTGCATCGAATTGTACGTGTTCAAAGCATTCTCTTTTTCCTAAAATAGTTCCAGTAGTAATAGAATTACACCAAAGTAATGAATCATATAATTGTTTACCTTCTTTAGGTTCTGCATAAACAATCTTCTCATTTTTATTCCGATCAGTATACTTATAATTACTCACACATATATCTGCTTCACACTGCTTTAGTTTAAGCATCTGTAATTCAATTTTTTGTGGTACAAATTTATCATCACTATCCAAAAAGGCTATATATTTTCCGTGCGCAATTGATACACCTGTGTTTCGAGCAACACAAGCGCCACTATTCTTAGCCAATCGATAGTATATTACTTTATCATTATCTCCATATTTTTCCTGCACAATTTTTTCCGTCTTATCTGTTGATGCATCATCAATAACACATACTTCTATCGCTTTATACGTTTGATTCAATACACTTTCAATTGACCTTATTATCGTTTTCTCACGATTGTAAGTTGGTATAACCACAGAAACCAATTCATTCATTACTATTTATACCTTTCGTCGACTTCGCTTGTGAACAATCTTCTAAGTAGTTCTCATTTTTTATATCACAATTTCTTAATGTACTTAGCCGGAACACCACCATACAAAGCTCCGTTCTCAATTAAGTTATGGGTAACAACCGCACCTGCTGCAACTACACAATTATCTGCAATTTCAACTCCGGGCAATATGGTAACGTTTGCACATATCCAAGTACTATTACGATTTTGACTGATCCTGCCTTATGATCTTTTTCTTTCTTTTTTGCATTGCTTATATAATCTGTCATATACATTCCTGTTTCCATTAATCAAACCAACTAGCTAGACCACCATTTGTTTCATGTATGACCTTGACCCTATTTTATTAACCAAACTTATCTGAATACTTCTTAAAGCTGAGTTAAATTGAAGATATGCAACAAAATATTATTTATATTAAGTTTTTCATCTTAAAAAATTTTTATATATAAAGTTTTGTATGCTTATAGGACTAACAAACATAAAAAGTTGAGCTATAAACACACATACAAAATCAGAAAACCCCGAAAACCCCATTCTCCAAAAATTATAAATGGTTAAGATATAACTTTTAGTATTAGTCCAACTACGTCGGCGTTTTGCTAATTCATCATTTGATCGAAATAATAATAAGGCTTCATTCAAATTAATTGCTCTATAGCCCTTGAAAAGCATTCTTCCGAATAAGTCTACGTCTTGATTACGTCGTAAGTTAGAATAACCACCACAGTCTATTACTTTACTCTTTTTGTACATAACTGTAGGATGATTAAAAGGACTTCTTCTTTTAGCAAATTCATAAATTTTTTTATGTTGTAAAGGTACAATTCTTCTAGAAATAATCTGAGTGGGATCATGTTTAAATTCATCTACTATTGTTCCTACTATAACAAGTTTGTCGTCTTCTAAAAATGATTTAAGTTGCTTTTCGCATCTGTCCGGTAAAGAAATATCATCCGTATCCATTCTTGCTACTAATTCATTTTTACAATGCCTTAGCCCAAGATTAAGGGCTAAACCTAAACCTAGATTTTTTTCACTCACAACAATCTTAATTAAATCTGGATAATCCAAATTATACCTATTTAGTACTACTTCAAGCTCATTAGTAAGTAGACCATCTTTAACTATAACAATTTCATCTGGAGGAACTGATTGATTAATCATGCTTTCTATGCTTTGCTTTAAATACTCGGGTTTTTCCTTTGTATAAAGTGACATTAGTACGCTGTATTTCTCCACACTTAATACTCCTTATTTGTATTATTACAATAGCAATTTACTTTTTTCTATTAATCTCTTATACTCATTTCTGGGAATCTTACCAGTTCTCAACAAATAATCACCAAAGTCCTCTGCTGTATCCATACCTTCAGTGCTTATATCCTC